>DASYUH010000032.1 GCA_036001465.1 Candidatus Polarisedimenticolia bacterium | reverse complement strand
ACCGCGTGCCCAGTGGATAAGGCGCGCAACTGGGCGATCGGAAGGACTTATGCCTCGAGGTGTGCGATCGCAGTGACCGGCTCCGGCCACCCCACGAACGCCCCGTCCGGCCCCGACCGCAACAAGCTCCGCACCACTATGAAAAAAAACCCGGGCGCCGGTAGTTGGGTGGGTCCGGGGCCCGGGCCTTTCGTGCTGGCGGGGCGAGAGGCGGAGTGGGTGTGGAGGTGCCCCTCGCGTGCCGCGAG
This sequence comes from Candidatus Polarisedimenticolia bacterium, assembly GCA_036001465.1. Taxonomy (NCBI): domain Bacteria; kingdom Pseudomonadati; phylum Acidobacteriota; class Candidatus Polarisedimenticolia; species Candidatus Polarisedimenticolia bacterium. Next base: position 260,664 of record DASYUH010000032.1, on the reverse strand, counting down.
TCTTTCAGCCCCCCATGGCGCAGCCTCGTTCTGACCGGCTCCTGGGCCAGCTGGGGGAGGCCGTTCCTGGCCGCACTCGCGCCGGATCAAAGAGAATGCGGTGCCCGACGCGCAGTGAGGACGGGGATGGCCGGATGGATCGACGACGGCTCCGCGTACGCCAGCGGCGGATCCGCAGCCGGATGTCCTCGGGGTCGAGGAGCAGAATCAGACAGACATTCTCGAATGAGAACAAGGATCCCGGATCCCTGCTCTCGATCCATTGCTCCGCCTCCCAGCGAAAGAGGCGAGGAGGAAATCGCCCGTCGTCACCCCGCTCGGCGAGACACGCCACGGCATCCACGAGTATCGCGAAAGCCAGCCTGACCTCGCAGCGAGAGGTGAATTGACGCGGGGCCACTTCGGCGGGTTGTCGATCCGGATTCAGGAATTGATGAGACGAGTCACCGTGTCGGGTCATGTCGGTGTCCCTTCAGGTTGCCGACTTGGCGAGCCACTGGTACCCGATCGGGAGGCGGTTGCCTATCCGTAGGATCTGGTATTTGGAGCATGGATACTGCGTAGGGCGGGTCGGGGGTCCAGACCTCCAGGCCCCTAGTCCCTCTGGCGAGCCGCGGGGCGCGGCCCCGGCCGCCGATTCAAGGGAGGAGGGTTCGGCCTCTGCCTCGTCCGTGCTGCGGGCGGAGATTCACGCGGGCGGACGCGAGGCGGGCGTGCTCAAGGCCCGACGAGGAGGAGCGCCGGCTCCTGGAACGCGTGGCGGCGAGCCGCCCTTAGCCACATCCGAGCGGTCAAGAGCCGTGGGCGGGGAGAGGGACGCGCACACTGACCGTGGTGCCGCCGCTGTCTGAAGCGATCTCGAAATGGCCCCTGATCTGTTTCACTCTTTCGCGCATGCCGAGAATGCCGATCCTCGGCACGGTCGCGGCGCCGTACTTGAAGCCCGAAATCCCGCAGCCCTTGTCCCGGACCACCAACTCCAGCCCGGAGGGGGTGCATGCGAAACGGATCCAGGCGGTGGTGCTGCCGGAATGTCGTTGGACGTTGGTCAGGGATTCCTGCACGACGCGAAACAGGGCCGTCTGCGTGTCCCGCGGCAGGAGCCCATGTTCGAGGGAGCCCTCGAGGACCACCTGGATACCCGTGCGGCGCGTAAAGGCCTCCGCGTACCCCTGCACCACCGAAAACAGACCGAGTTCGTCGAGCAGTGGCGGGTGGAGGAGCGCCGCGAGATCATGCAGCTCGTGCGCGCACCCCTGCGCCAGGGAACGGCACTCGTCCAGGGCCTCGCGTGCCTTGGGCGGCAAGCGCTCGCAGAGTTGATCGACCAAAGTGAGATTCATCCCCAGGGCGGCCAGGCTCTGCGCGGTGTTGTCGTGCAGGTCCAGGGCGATGCGCCGTCGCTCTTCGTCCCGCAGGCCCAGCAGACGTCCCGACATCTCCAACACAGCCTGCTCCGCCTGCTTGGTCTGGGTGGCGTCGTGAATGGCGAGAAGGAGCAGGTCCGGCGGCGCGCCCCCGGATTCGAGACACCGGGCGGAGAGCAGCATCGTCTTGGGTCCGATGACGGGGAATTCGGCGCTCACCTCGAGATCGATGATCTGGGTCCGGTCGGCGAGCGCGGTCCTGAGCTCCTGGAGGACGCTCGGGATATTCCAATGCCCTCGCCCCAGATCCTGCAGGCGGCTGTTCTCCGTCTCCGCGGAAGTCACGTGGAACATCTCGCAGAAGCTTCGGTTGGCCCGTTTGATCTGGAGCTCCGCGTCGAGGACCAGGAGTCCGTCCCGGACCGTCCCGACGATCGCCTGGGCGAGGCTCTCGGATGCCTGTAGCTTCTGCAGGCTGCACTTCAGCTCGTCTATATCCAGAAATGCCAGCACGGCGCCGTCGATCCTGTTGTCGCTCGTCTTGTAGGGGCGGATGCGCATGGAGTACCATCGCCCCTCGTCGTCCTGCAACGCGAGCTCCCGGCTGGTGACCGTTTCGATGACCTCCACCAGCAGGCGCTCCAGTTCGGGGACGCTGATGTTCGGTTTGATGTGGGTGATGCGCCGCCCCTGATCGGAGGGAATCAGGTTCAAGAGCTTCTCCGCCATCGGCGTGAAGCGGCGGATCCGCAGGTCCGGATCCAGGATCACGATGGGAATGTCGACGCTGTCGAGCACGTTGATCAGATCGTTGTTCGTCTGACTCATCTCGGCGTTGCGGTTCTGCAGCTCGTCGTTGACCGTGTTGAGCTCCTCGTTGGTCGACTGCAGCTCCTCCTTCGAGGTCTCCAGCTCCTCGTTTGTGCTCTGGAGCTCCTCGTTGGCCGAAAGAATCTCCTCGTTGGCGGCTTGCAGCTCCTCGTTGGTCGCCTCCCGCTCCTCGATGGTCGCCTGCAGGTAGTCGCGGGCCGCCGTCAACTCCCGCCTCAGTTGCTCGGCGTCCCCATGGCGTCCCGCCGCCTCCTTGCGGGGAGCCTTCCGGCCCTTCCCCTTGCCCCGGCCCCGGACCGCCCCCTCTTCGAACGTGACGAGGAAGAAAGGCTTCGCCGTAGGTCCTATCTTGAGCGGGATGACCGTGAGGTCGATCGTCGTCGACTGGCCGTCCACGTCGAGCACGAGCCCCTCCCTGCGGACCGGCTCGCCGCGCGTTCTCGCCTTGTGGATTCCGGCGCGCAGGTCGATCGTCAGGCCTTCGCGCGCCATGCGCAGCAGGTTGAGGCTGGCCCGGCCGGTCGCGGGCTCCAGGTAGGCCCCAGTCCGTCCGCGGAACTGCAGGATCTCCATGTGGTCGTCGACCACGACGCTCGCCGGTGCGTACCGGGAGAGGACCACCCGGTCGACTTCCTGGAGCACGTCGACGCTTGGGTCGGTCTCCGGGACCCGCCTGCCCGGCTCGACAGTGGCGCCGGCGCAGTCCTTGCCGATGAAGTTGAGATTCAAGCGGGTCGCGATCGCTTTCCGGGCGTAGATGTGGTGCTTGCGATCGACCGGCGTGAACAGATCCAGAAAACCGCCGATCGTCTCGGCCTTGCCGAGCCAGAGGAACCCCTGCGGCTTGAGGGCGTAATGGAAGATCGGCATGATCTGCCGCTGCAGGGTCGATTCGAGGTAGATGAGCACGTTGCGGCAGCTGATCAAGTCGAGGCGGGAGAAGGGCGGATCCTTCACGAGATTCTGCTTCGCGAACACGCACACGTCGCGGACGGTCTTGCTGACCTGGTAGCCAGCATCGACCTTGGTGAAGTAGCGACGCCGACGCTCGGGCGTGAGGTCCAGCAGGTGGCTCTCGCGGTAGACGCCGGCGCGGGCGGTCTCGATCGCCGAATCACTCACGTCGGTTGCGAAGATCTGTATCGTCACATTGGCAGACTTCTCGCCAAAGAAGTCGATCAGGCTGATGGCAAGGGAATAGGCCTCCTCCCCGGTCGAGCATCCCGGAACCCAGACCCGCACGGGTCCACCCGACGGCTGCGACTTGAGGATGTGATGGAAGGCGCGGCTCTTCAGGGCCTCAAAAGACTCCGGATCCCGGAAGAAAGCGGTCACGTCGATGAGCAGATCCTCGTAGAGCGCTTCGACCTCGCCGGGCGTTTCGTCGAGGCGGCTGCAATAGTCGTCCAGGCGCTCCAGCCCCTGGAGCACCATGCGTCTCTTGATCCGCCGCTTGATGGTGTTCTGCTTGTAATGGGAGAAATCGACGCCGGACGCGTGCCGCAGGGCGGCGAAGATGCGGCTGAGCGCCTCCGGGCCTTCTGCGAGCGTTCCCTCGTCCCGCGGCGCTTGCGCGAGCACGGGCAGATGACGCGCCACCCCCGCCAGCTTCCGGGCAATATCCTTCGGCGGCAGGACGAAGTCGACGACTCCGGCCGCGATGGCGCTGTGCGGCATGCCGCCGTGCCGGGCTGAATCCTCGCTCTGCGCGAAGGTGATCCCCCCCTCCGCCTTGATGGCCTTCATGCCGGCGGTGCCGTCGGAGGCCGTCCCCGAGAGGATCACGCCGATCGCCCGGTTCTTCTGGTCACACGCCAGGGAGCGCAGAAAAGCGTCGATCGGCATATGCAGCCCGCGCTTCTCGATCCTGGGACCGAGTCGCAGGACCCCATCCGTGATCGTCATGTCCATGTTGGGCGGGATCACGTAGACCCGGTTGGGCTGGGCGGTCGTGGAGTCAGTCACCTGGATGACCGGCATCGCGACGGCCTTGGCGAGCAGCTCGCCGAGCAGGCTTTTGTGCGACGGGTCCAGGTGCTGGACGAACACGAACGCCATGCCGGTGTTTGTAGGGAGATGCTTGAGGAGCTGGGAGAAGGCCTCCAGGCCCCCGGCGGAGGCCCCGATGCCAACGATGGGAAAAGCCCGACGCGCCGCTCGCGGCGCCAATCCCGGAGCCACAAGCCGCTCCTTCCGGTTCCGGTGAGGAGTCGCGCTTGTCATTGCATGCTCGTGATGAACCACCACGTTATATCGGCGACTGCACCGCCGTCAAGGCCGAGGTGTTCCGCTGGTGTGTTCCGGGCGGCGCAGCTGACCTCGGCTGCGCGGTTTGCTTTCCGGAGTCCGCGACCGATGCGCCTCGCACTCCGCGCCGTCTCCTCCTGACGGGACCTTAGAACAGCACTCCCTGGCACATCTCCGTAGATTAAATACTGGGGGACCAGGTCACTCGTCGGAGATACCGTCATGAAACAGTTTGTCGGTCAAGCGTGTCTCATCCCCGCCCTTCTCTTCGAGGCCCCGCTGCTGGCGCGCGCCCATCAGCCCGCCCCCACCGGTGGCGATCGGCGCGAGCTCACGTCGGGCGGGCCGGTCGAGATGAGGGAGGAGGCCCGCGCTGTTCGAGCCGCACCAACTCCTAGGGCGTGATGATGTTGTTGCGGATGGCGTAGCGCACCAGGTCGCTGAAGGAGTGGCAATCCAGCTTGCGCATGATGTTGGTGCGGTGTGTTTCAGCGGTCCGGACGCTGATTCCGAGAGCGGTGGCGACCTCTTTGTTGCTCCTGCCTTCCGCCAGCAGCTGGATCACCTCCCGCTCCCTCGGGGTCACCGCGGAAGCGTCTTGCTCCCCTCCGCGCGCGTCCAGATAGGATTGCAGTACAAATTCCGCCACGCTGGATGTGAAGAAGGTCTCGTGTCGGCTGAGAGCCTCCACCGCGCTCACCAGGTCGCGGCCGGCATCGGATTTCAGGACATAGCCCCGGGCGCCGGCGCTCAGCATCTCGCGCACCACCTGCTCCGATTCGTGCATGGTCAGGATGAGCACCTCGCACTGCGGAGAGCTCTTCCGGATCTGGCGCGCGGCCTCGAGTCCGTTCAGGACGGGCATGCCGATGTCGAGAATGACGATGTCCGGTTTCAGCCGGCCGGCCTTTTCGACCGCCTCCCGTCCTTCGACCGCCTCATCGCAGATCCGCCACCCGGGACGGGCCTCCAGCAGGACGCGCACGCCACGCCGAACGATCTCGTGATCATCTGCGACGAGGATGCGCAGGGCGGTCATGTGGCCTCCGGCCCGAGGTTGATCTCCACATGGACCGTCGCGCCCTGTCCGCTGGTCTCGATGCGGAGCTGGCCTCCCAGCTGCCGGACTCGTTCGCGCATTCCCAGCAGGCCCACGCCGAGGGACTCGACCGCTTCCCGTCGGTTCAGGACGCCCGGCGGCAATCCACGCCCCCGATCCTGCACCTCCAATGCGACCGACCGCGGGGTTCGGACGAGCTGAATCCGGGCCGTCGGGCTTCCCGAATGTCGTTGGACGTTCGTGAGGCATTCCTGGACGATGCGGAACAGGGCGTTCTCCACTTCCATGGGCAGACGATCCAGATGGTCCGGCAGCTCGACCTCGACCGCGATGCCGCTGCGTCGCGCAAAACCCTCCGCGCACCAGCGAAGGGCCGCGGGCAGTCCAATCTCCTGCAGCATCGGCGGGTGCAGGATATACGACAGCGAGCGGATCTCTCGCGAGCAGCGGTCCGCCAGGGCGTCGCACTCATCCAGGGCGTCCTTCGCCCTCCGGTCGAGCGCGCCGCGGCAGCCGCGCGCGACGGCAAGATTCATGGACAGGGCGGCCAGGCTCTGGGCGGTGCTGTCGTGCAGATCGCGCGCCAGGCGCTGCCGCTCCTCGTCCTGGACTCGCAGGAGGCGGGTCGAGAGCCGTCGCAGCGAATCCTCCGCCTGGTTCCGTTCGGCAATCTCCTCTTGAAGGGCCCGATTCGCCTCGGACAGCTGCGCCGTTCGGCGCGCGATCCTGGCCTCCAGCTCGGCGTGTGCGAGCCTCAGCCCGTCTTCCGCCCTCTGGCGCTGGACGACCTCGCCGATCTGGTTGGCGAGGGTGGCCATCATCTGGAGCTGCGTGTCGTCGGGCTCCCGGACCTCTCGACTGAATAACGTCATGACACCGTAGACGGCCCTTCCGAGAACGATCGGAAAGCCGATGGCCGAGCGCAGGCCGAGATGGGCAGCGAGCTCGCCACGTACGACGTTCTCCGCCGTGGACAGATTCGTGATCCAGAGTGGGCGAGCGTCGCTCCACACGCGGCCGGCCATGCCGACGCCGGGTCGGAACGTCAGGAACTCTGCGATACGGCCGAACTCCCCGAAACGGCTCCCGGGTCGATGCCACTCCGCGGAGTGACGCAGGGTCTCCGTGTGCGCATCCACGGTCCATAGATTGCCGCAATCCCATTCGAGGTTCTCGCCAATCGCCCCGAGAATAAAAGGAAAGACCTTCTCCGGGGAGGGAGCCTCCGCCAGGGCACGAGCTACCGTGTAGTTCGTCTTCACCCGGATCTGGGCCCGTTTCCTCTCGGTGATGCCGGCGGCCAGCAGCAGCATCGTCACCGCGACGACCCCCATGAACGCCTGCAGGAGGAGGAGGCTTTCGTTGACCGTTCCCTTCGCGAACGGACCGAACCCCGCCGCCGTCCTCCAGATCGCCATGGCCGACACCAGGAAGGTGGCCGTGACCGTTCCGCGCTGTGAGAAACGCAGCGCCGCCCAGATCAGGAAAGGGAAGAGAAGGTACGGCTGCAGGAAGCTGGCCTGAACGGACGTGAACAGCGGGCCGAAAATGAGCAGACTGACCGTCACGAGCGAAGCCGCCAGGGCGCCCGCTTCCGCGACCCGCCAGGCCGAGACAGCGAGGCGGGGCCGCTCGGCCCAGACGAACAACAGCGGTGCCAGAATCAGGTCCGCCATGGCGTCCCCCAGCCACCAGGTCAACCAGGCCTTGCCGGCGCTGATCGAGGGGATGACGCCTCCCAGCCAGCCGCTGGCCACGCCGATCGTGGCGCTCACCATCGTGCTGAGGCCGGCCGCGAGGACCACGAACCTGACCACGACCCAAGTCTGGTCGAGCGACCCGCGGAACCCGGTGAATCGCCGCAGAAGGTAGACACCCAGAACGGCTTCGAGCGTGTTCCCCGCCGCCATCCCGAGGGCCGCCGGGAGGGGGGCTCCTGCGGACGCGTTGACCAGGAACGCCCCGACCGCAACGCCCGGCCACAGGCGCTGGCCGAACAGGAGGAGAGCGACCAGGGAGATTCCGGTGGGAGGCCAGACGGTCGTGGCGAATCCGCTGACCGCGTCCATCAACAGACCGAGCCTTGCGGTGATGAGATAGACCGCGGCGAGCGTTCCAACCCCGGCCAGGTAGGACAGTTCGTGGAGCTTCGTCGGGGTCCGGAAGACCCCTTCCTTCGAACGGGTCAGCTCGTCGGTATCCATGAAGGGTCCCTGTGGATATTGACCCCTCATGTACCACTCATGCAACCGACGTGGCAAGCCCCCGATGATTCCCCCGGCCGAATGCTCGGACACACTCCTATGGGCAGGGTGCAGGGTTCGGTCGCGGTGTCCCGTCGCTCGAGCGGCCTTTCGTCCCTTCCTCGTCGAGCAGGTTCGAGGCGGTCACGAGATAGAACCAGACGCGGCCGACGGCCGGCGCAGCGTGGTCCGAGCTCGTCGTCCCGGTGACCGGCGATTGAAGGCAGTCGCCGAAGTTCCCGGGCGGGGCGCCGAGTCCGGGACCGATCGATCCGCGGTAGAGATTATAAGTCCCGGTCGAAGGCTCCTTACGCAAAGCGGCTCTCGTGAGGGTCACCGATCGAGCGGCGGGCGCCGGGGGACCACGGGTGCCCTCGAAATGTGCCGCAAAATGGCACGGCGTCAGGTGTTTTTGCACCCGCAGGGTCCGCCCTGCGAGAGTCATTGCATTGCGAATCCGGTCATCGTACCTTCCCGGGCACAGAGTGCCCGGATCCTCGAGCCAAGCCTCAATCGCGGACTGGGCTGGGCTTCGCGAAGGGTGGCCTTGAAGGGCCGATTCCACCGGCGTTCGACGACTACCTGAACTACGCGGGGAAGATCTCGTTCGATTACGATCCGAACAAGGGGAGGAGCATCAGCGCGAAGCGTTGCGAGAGGCCCTGCCTCTGATCCGCCGGGAGGGCTGTTTTCCCGGTTGATCCGGCCGGTTCACCGAGGCATATTCCCGACCTGCCACTCAGTGCATCGCGATGTGCAGAAGCCCGCGCGGTCCCGGCTCCGGGAGATCCGGAGCCAGAGGAATCGTCGCGGAAGGAGGAGCATGTGACGGGTTACAAAAAGGTCATCGTTTCGGCGGTCATCTTGATACTGGGGGCAGGCGCGCTGGTCGCGCGAGACCTCCCGAACTCACGGCAGGAAGCGCTGGTCGTCGAAGGGCCGTCGCGCCTGTCTGTCACAACCCCTTTGGGCGGCGACGTCCTCCGGCTCGACACCTTCTCGGGCACCGAGGCGATCTCCGAGCTGTTTTCGTTCAAGCTCGACATGTACGCCCCGGGCGGCCAGGAGATCCCCTTCGAGGCCGTCCTGGGCAAGGAGTTCCGCGTGACCGTCACGCTCCCCACCGGCGAGACGCGCCATTTCCACGGCATCTGCAGCCGGTTTAGCTCGGGGGACGTGGGGGACGTCCGGCGGTATCAGGCGGAAATCGTCCCCCGGGCCTGGCTGCTGACCCGGCGCCAGCAGAGCCGGATCTTCCAGGAGCTTTCCGTCCCGCAAATCCTCGCTCGCGTCCTCGGCGGAATCCCCGGCCTGGCATTCGAGATGCGCCTGCAGGGGGCCTTCCCGGCGCGCAATTATGCCGTCCAGTACCGGGAGACCGACTGGGACTTCATCAGCCGCCTGATGGAGGACGAGGGGATGTACTACTTCTTCAAACACGGCGCGGACGGTCACACGATGGTCATCGCCAACACACCCGAGGGGCATCCCGACCTGTCCGACCCTGTCCCGTTCCGGGGCACCCTGACCTTCCCGGCGCGGCCGAATTCGATCTACGCGTGGGAGAAGTCCCAGGAGATCCGGTCCGGCAAGGTCACCCTCTGGGACCATCACTTCGAGACGCCGGGCCGGACCCTCGAGGGGATCGCCACCATCCAGGACAGCGTGCAGGCGGGGCAAGTCGTCCACCGCCTCAACGTCGCGGGGAACGATCAGCTCGAGATCTACGACTACCCCGGCGGCTATGCCGATCGGTTCGACGGGATCGGCCCGTCCGGAGGGGAGCGGCCGGAGGATCTCCAGAAGCTTTTCGAAGCGGCCCAGAGAACCGCCGAGATCCGCATGCAGGAGGAGGCCGCCCGGAGCCTCGTCATCGGGGGGGTCGCGACGGCCCCGGGGCTGGCGTCCGGCCATGCCTTCACCCTGTCACGCCACCCGACAGCCGCCGGCAAGTACGTCTTGACTTCCGTCCAGCACGCCGCGCGGGTCGTGACGTCGAGTGGCGGGGCGGAATACCACAACTCGTTCACCTGCATCCCGTCGGGACTCCCATACCGCCACGCCCGGACGACCCCGATCCCGGTGATCCCGGGGCCCCAGACCGCGATCATCGTCGGGCCCCCGGGCGAAGAGATCTACACCGACAAGTACGGCCGCGTGAAAGTGCAGTTCCACTGGGACCGGCAGGGGCAGAAGGACGCTGACAGTTCCTGCTGGATCCGGGTCGCCCAGCCCCACGCGGACACGGGGTCCATCGTCATCCCGCGGGTCGGCTGGGAGGTTGTGGTGTCGTTCGAGGACGGAGACCCTGATCGGCCGCTCGTTCTTGGCAGGGTCTACAACGCGGAGCCCGTCAGACCAGCTCCCTGAGGGTCAGGACGACGTTCGTCACCTCGAATCGTCGCTGGGTTTTCAGGCTCGACGACGACGGCCCGCTCGCCGGGGGGACGGTGCCACCCCCCGACTCCCGTCGGCCTTGGCCCGATACAGGAGCCGGTCGGCGGCGCCGAGGAGCGCTTCCTGCGTCTCCCCGTCCCGCGGATAGACGGCGATGCCGACACTGGCGGTGATCGGCGGGCTCTGACCGTCGGACGCGAGACGTTCGCAGACCCGGTGCGCCACCTGACGCCCGGCCTCCTCCGAGGCCTCGGGCAGGACCACCGCGAATTCGTCCCCCCCGTAGCGCGCCGCCGTATCGAGCGCCCGGCAGGAGGCCCGAATCGCCTCGGCCATGCGGATGAGCGCCCGGCTGCCGACCAGGTGACCGTGCCGGTCATTGATCCCCTTCAGGCCGTCCAGGTCGAAGAACAGCACCGCGAAGGGTCGCTTGCTGCGCCCTGTTCGGCGAATCTCCGCATCCAGCACCGACGCCAGCTGACGGTAGTTCGTGAGCCCCGTAAGGGGATCGGTCTTCGCCAGCTGCCGCAGGCGGTCTTCCACCAGGCGGCGTTCGGCGACCTCCGTCGCCAGAATCTGGGTCGTCAGCGCGGTCACGGCGAGGAACGCTTGCAGCAGAAGGAGCGCCGGGTTGACACCGAATGCCGCGAACGGTCCGTGCCCCTGGAGAGTCCCCCGGATGGCGACGGCCGAGACGAGCAGGATTGCAATCGCCGCCCCTCGCCGTCCGAAGCGGAACGCCGCCCAGGCGAAGATCGGGATGCAGAGAAAATCGACCGGATAGTGACTCGAGTTTCCAGGCAGGACCCCCCCGAAGACCGCCTGGGCGGCGATCAACAGACCGACGAGCAGGGCGAGCGCCTCGATCGCCTGGTTTCTTGACCAGCGCACGATCGGGTCCTGCGCCCACAGAAGAATCGCCGGAGCGAAAATCAGGGCACCGGCGGCATCGCCCAGCCACCAGGTCATCCAGATCGACGAGAAGTCGGGCCTCAGCGCAATGCGACCGAGAATGAGGCTGGTGACGCCGATGGTTGCGCTCACCGTCGTGCCGGCCATCGCGGCGAAGAGCGCGAAACGGAAGATGTTCGGCGTGCGGTTGAAGGCGCGCCGGCCGCTGGCGAACCGGTCGACCAGCCACGCGCCCACGACGGCTTCGAGCGTGTTGCCGGCCGCGATTCCCAGGCAGGTCGCCACGGTGCCGGCCGTCGTGACGTTCACCAGGAAGGCGGAGACGAAGACGACGGGCCACACTCGGATCCCGAGGAGCAGGAGGCCCGCGAGTGCGATGCCGGTCGGAGGCCACACCGCCGTCGCGCTCGGGTGCACCGAGGCCAGCTGCAGGCCGAGCTTGCCGCCGACGACGTACGCCGTGGCGAGCAACCCCATCCCGAGGGCGTCTTTTCGCGTCAGGGTGCTGAAAGGCGGCCATGCGGGCATGCACGAACCTCCCGGAAGCGCAAGCGGGCCCCCTCGGCCCCCCCCTCCGGACGCCGCCATCACACTCACAATTTGGGCTCCGGGGGCCGGATTTGCAATGTCCGGGCAGGGGGGTAGAACCAGGATTTCAACCCGGGGGATAACTGGAGTAAGATGCATCCAGAATTCGCATAACCCATCGTCCGAGGAGGTGACCATGCGCATCTCTCTTTCGCAACTTGTCCTCGCCGGCGCCATCGTCCTGACGGCCTGGGCGCCCTGCGCTGTCGCTCAATCGGACGCTCTTACATGTCCACCCGATCCGACATGCGACGATCGTTGTCGCATGCACGCCGAGGAGATCTTCCGCGCCTGCATGGCGGCGGGCGGAGACCCCGAAGCCTGCGCCATCCGGGCGCGCACCGCGCTGGATGCCTGCGTGGCGGAGAACTGCCGGCCGGATCCCACGTGCGAGGATCGCTGCAAGGCGAAGGCCGATGAATTCTTCCGGCTCTGTGTCGAGGCCGGCCATCCGCGTGACGCCTGCGCCGAGAGGACCAAGGTCGTCCTGACCGTCTGCATCGAAGAGAACTGCGTTCCCGGGCCGACGTGCGAGGAGCGCTGCGGCGCCAAGTCCGAGGAGATCTACAGGAATTGCGTGGCCGCCGGGAACGATCCGATCCTGTGCAGCGAGCGCGCCCGCGCCGCCCTCGACGCCTGCGTCGCGGAGAACTGCACGCCCTGCGTCTGTCCGGACGTGTACGACCCCGTGTGCGGCGTGGACGGAAAGACCTACCCGAATGCATGCACGGCGCGCTGCTCCGGGGTCGAGATCGCCCATACGGGCGAGTGCACCCGGCAGTGCAGGTGCAACGCGGACTGCCCGGTTGGGTCGGTCTGCCGCGACAACGCGTGCCAGCCGCCTTGTGAGCTCTACTGCTTCACGTACGACCCGGTGTGCGGCTCCGACGGCCACACCTACGGTTGCGGGGCGGCGGACGCCGCGTGCCACGGGGTCACGGTGCTCTACGCCGGCGAGTGCCGGCCCGTTTGCAGAGAGGACGCCCAATGCCCCGTTGGGGCCGTGTGCCAGCCGGCGGGCGTGTGCACGAATGCGTGCGGCTGCGCCAGCTTCTGCGCCCCGTGCGCCTGCCTTTTGATTGTCGATCCCGTCTGCGGCACGGATGGGAAGACCTACACCAACGAATGCTACGCGCGCTGCGCCCACGTGGCGGTCGCCTACAAAGGGGCTTGCCGCTCGACGACGACGCGCAGCCTCCGCTTCTAGCGAGAACGGACCGACTCATTCGACCCGACCGGACCGCCCCATCGGGGGCCGGCCCGTTCGGGTCTTGCGCTTCGGGGAGCGCTGGGGTAAAAGGATTCGCCGCCTGCCGCGGCCGCGCTTCACGCCATCCCAAGGAGGGGCCCAATGGGGGGTCGGTTCTGGATCTCGGTGGTGGTGATGTTCGTCGTCTCGATGCTCGTCGGCTTCGTGGTGCACCGCGTCCTGCTGCACGGTGACTACGCCCAGCTTCCCAACCTCATGCGGACCGAGGCGGACGCGCAGGGACACTTCGGCTACATGATCCTCGCCCACGTCTGCATGGCCTTCGGGCTGACCTGGATCTATAGAAAGGGGCGCGAGGCGGGGAAGCCGGCCATCGGTCAGGGGTTGCGCTTCGGGGCGGCGGTCGCCATCATGATGTGCATCCCGATGTATCTCATCTATTACGCCGTGCAGCCGTGGCCCGAGACGATGGTCGTCAAGCAGATCGTCTACGACGTCATCGGCATGCTCCTCATCGGCGTCGTCGTGGCGCTGGTCAACCAGGACGCGAAAGCGGCCTGAGCCCGGGCCAGTCCGCGCGACGGGAATCGCCAGTCAACTCCTTGGGAGGCAGGCGTTTCCTTGACCGCCTGCGAGGGCAGGTGCTATATTCTTCGGGCGACCAGGCTCAACACACCGAATCAAGTGGGGGCGAAACGGTTTCGACGGGACTGTTGAGGCTGGGAAAGCGTGCCGAGGCCCACTCCTCGCTAAACAGGTGGAACCAAAAGCAAGCGCCAACTCACCGTTAGCGCTGGCTGCTTAACGCAGCCCGTCCACCGGGTCCTTTTTCCCGCGGGGGCCTGGATGGGCGACGCACAGCGGGATAGCCCCGGGGTCCGCCCGAAGCCCTGAGGCGAAAATGACCGGGCTGGCTGGCCGCTTCTTTGCCACCTCGGGTGGCGGCCGGCGAGAGCAGCCGAGGTGGCTACGCACGTAGACGTCCCACGCCAATCTGTTTCGGACGCGGGTTCGACTCCCGCCGCCTCCACCAATTCTCATTTTTCAAAGGACGGACCAGACCGAGCACATCTCGGTCTCGATTGGTCGCAACCCGGACCGGCTCAAGAAGTTGAAAGCGATACCGAGGGCGCAACCCGGACGCCGGGTGAACTCAACGGGTCGAAGCCCGGACTCGCCTGCAGCACAACAGGAACACAACGCGAGATGGGGAATCCGGACCCCAAATGTCCGGAGGTGGATGACGAAAGCCTAGACTCTGTCATGCGTGCCTGGCCTCGCTTGCCAAGGGCGATCCGAGAAGCCATCCTCGCGCTCGTGTGGGCGGCTGCCTCTAGTAGGCGCGAGGACAAAGACTAGGGAGTGCCTATCTGGGACTCCTCCACTGCAACGTCGGGCTTCCATTCCTCGAGCGAAGGAAGGTCCCGGCCCAACTGGCCGCGCACCCTCTTCTCAGCGATGCGATACTGGATCTGCTCGGGTGATTTGCAAAAACCCTCTCCTTCAGGTCCTTCGCGGAGCTCGGCAAGCGCTCGGCTGAGCAGCAGGTCCCTCTCCTCCACCGGCAACGCCTGAAATCGCTTGTCGATGAGTTGCCGGTGCCATGCATCGTAACGGTCCCTGAGTTGGGTCAGCCTTTTGGTTTCGACGTCGGCAGCCTCTCTCGCGGATGCTGCTGTCAACTCCGCCAGGGCCCTGTCCGGGTAATTATTGGTGAGCAGGCCGGCGAAGTTGTCTATCCAAGCCGCCCTCTCGCGCGTCCAGCGGATGCAGGACATAGCGCGCTGAACGTCGCCTCCGCAGCGCTCCAAGAGTTTGCGGGCGGACATCCTCTCCCGCTCGTCGATGCTTCCTTGGGTAGTCCCATGAAACCTCTCCCGGAAGTACAGGACAAGGTCAGTGACACTGGCTTCTGAAATGACCCGGGGCTCGGGGCCAAGTCCCGGCAGAAGTTTTGGTACCGCTGAATCGCTCTCCCTAGTGATCGGAGACGAGGGTTCAGGAGTTGGTTGATATGCTGGATCCACAGAATGAACCGGTACATGTCCGCGAGCCCTCGGGCCAACGTAGACGACGAGCTTCCACCTGTCGAGAGGTGACTTCGCCCTTTCGAACTTGAACGCTCTGAGAAACCCTTTCTCTACCAAGCGGGCAAGCGCCCTGGCGCAGAGTCGTTTGAGTTGAGCGATGTCGTACGTGCCGGTTGTTCCGATTCGCTGACTAAGTTTGATGAGACCGATTTCGTGCTTGTCCTTGCGATAGAGATTCTTGTCCAGGTAGTGGAACAGGGGTTTTTCGAGTCCGAGTCCTAGCTCGCGCCAGAATCTCAGGTCAAGACGCTTAAACTGCCCCTCACTGAGTCTGTTGAGGAACGCGTCGCTCACCGCGAAGTAGGACCGCGGCAGACCGTCGCCACCCTCCCTACGTGCCGCCCCGAACAGGATGCGGTGATCCGTGATGATGTTCCATCCTTCAGAGAGAACGCGCTCCCCTGTCTTGGGGTCGAGGAAGTGGTTCTTCGCGATATAGCTGGTCGTCTGGAATCGAAGGAATGCTTCACGGATGCGTTGGTAGGTTTTCCCTCCGCGCGCGAGACCGGCGATCTCGCAGATATCCCCGAGGGTGCATGGAACGATTCGGCTCTTGTAATGGTAACGCTCGAGGACCTTGAGTATCCCGACGAAGACATCCAAGTCAGGTAGTCGAGGCAAACCGTATTCCAGAGAGCCAACGACCTGCCAGGTGCGAACTATCGGCAGTCCAGCCTGGCTGGTGCCGATGACCTCTGTGCATTCGATTGTCGTGTGGCGGGGGCGCTTGATGGACGTTGTGACGATCGGAAATTCCGCGAAGCCGATGTATTCCCGAGTGTAAGCCGCCTCTGTCAGGCTAGAGGTGTGCGGTGCGGTTGTTGTTGAGGGAGCTCCAGTCATTAGCATGGGACACACGGGCCGCTGGCGCCCTAGTGTGTGAATTAGAAATGATTTAGTTAGTACTAGCGTCGGGGGGGGATCCCGCGAAACCTCACGAATAGGTGGATGTTTCGCCTGTGTGCGAAACTCGGCCCTGCACAGGCTCCACCACTTCCTGCATAGCGTCCACCGGTTCCTGCACAGGTTCCACGCGTGCCTGCGCAGGTTCCACCATTTTCCTGTATAGGCTCCACGACTTATCAACAGCCCCGGTAACAAGGCCACCCAGACTCATTTGTCTTGCGAGCGTACCGCTGACCATTAGTAGGAATTGAATCACGTCCTCGGGCGTGACGTCGTCAGGATGCCGAGGCAAGGACACGGTGAGGGTGCCCGGATAGCCCTCGATTTCACAGGTTGTTTCGAAATACTGGAGTTGGTGCTCTGGCCCGCGACCCAGCCGTCCGTGTCGGGGTGGATGGCTAGGGGGCCTTCGATGGGTCTGCATATTTAAGTCTTTTTATATCTATACTTTACAGTAATTATACCATGTTCCGTTCCTCCTGTGGATCCCAAGGGACAGTAGGCCGGCGAGGGGACCCCTTCGCGGCGATCGGCGACTGGGGCGTGCCGAACTCCGGCAATTGGCTCTCTGCCCCTGAGACCAGCTGCTTCGGTCCATCACCCTCTGCCTCGGGTATGTGGGCTATAGAAGGGGAGCTCGCCGGCGGTTTCATCCTACAGGGCCACCGAGCATTGACAAGCCTGCCTTACTCTGAGTAACTGAGTGCAGGTTCCTTAACTTCCCCTTAACCTACAGGCAGATGCTTCTGCGCGCTCGAACACCATCGCGCAAGGAGGGCTTCGCATGCCCGCCAAGTGGATCGATTTTCGAGAACTGAAAGCCCAGGTCTCCATCCGTGACGTGCTGGCGAAATACGGCTACCTGGATGGCCTGAAGGACAAGGGCCACGGGAAGCTCGTCGGCGCTTGTCCCATCCATGGTGGCAAGAACCCCAATTCGTTCCACGTGAACGTCGAGAAGAACGTCTTCAACTGCTTCAGCCGCTGCGGAGGCGGGAACATCCTCGACCTCGTCTCCAAGGTGGAGGAGTGTGGCGTTCGGGACGCCGGCGAAAAACTGGCAGAGTGGTTCGCACTCCAGTTCGTGCGGGACAACAACAAGAAGGCGAATGGCTCGAGACAGCCTACGGAGTCCGCACAAGCGTCACCGGCACTGAAACGGGTTGATCGGGTTCCTCGGACTGAGCCGAGCCTCGAAATCAATCCGCCGTTGGACCACTCGCTGAAAACTCTCGCCCGGGAGCATCCATACCTGAAGGAACGAGGGATCTCCAAGGAAACGATTCAGACGTTCGACGTCGGCTTCTGCACGCGGGGCCTGATGAAGGGTCGCGTTGCAATCGCTATTCACAACGAGAGAAACGAGCTCGTCGCCTACGCCGGGCGCGCGATCGACGACACGCTGGCGAAGGAGGAGGGAAAGTGGAAGCTGCCCTACGGCTTCCAGAAGGCACGCGTGGTCTGGAACCTGAACCGCGCAACCAAAAACACAGGATCCGGGCTCATCGTGGTGGAGGGGTTCTTCGACGCCATGAAGGTGCACCAGGCCGGCTTCCCGAACGTCGTGGCGCTGATGGGCTCAACCATGAGTGAGTACCAGGAAGAGCTCCTGGTTGCGGCGACTGACAGTCTGGCTTTGATGTTCGACGGAGATGACGCCGGGTACGAGGGGCTTCGCAAGGTGTACGGGCGACTGCGGCGCAAGCTGTTTCTGAAGGAGGTCCATCTCGAAGTCGGCGAGCAACCCGACAGCCTTTCGGATGAAAGGCTGAAAGGGCTACTAGGTTAACAAGTAACGGACCACACAAATGGAGGAGAGGATCATGGCTAGCGTGAACAGAGTGACGCTCCTGGGCAACTTGGGGCACGACCCAGAGGTTCGAAAGACCACGAACGGGAAATCCGTGGTCAACGTCAACCTGGCAACGTCCAGGCGCTGGACGGACGAGAAGGGCAAGACAGAGGAACGCACCGACTGGCACCGTGTCGTGGCATTCGGGCGCACGGCCGAGGTCATCGGCGAGTACGTGAGGAAGGGTAGCCAGCTCTACGTCGAGGGGCACCTTCAGACCAGGGGGTACCTGGGCAAGGAGAAGGAGCAGCGGTTCGTCACCGAGGTTATCGCGCAACGCATTCAGCTGCTGGGTCGGCCCGAGGATAGGAAGGTGCCGGCTGGCGGCGAGATACCCGCGGCGCCGGCGGAACCGCTCGTGCACGAGGGGCCGGCAGAGGATGACAGTCCGCTCTGACTTCAGGAGGTGAAGCGTGGCGGTCAAGCTCGAGGACCTGTCACCGAAGGACCGCAAGCGACTAAAACTGCGGAAACCCCGCGAGGTCACGTTCACGAAAGACGACGTGCGGGGGAATGCCCTGAAGGCCCTGGGGGCGATCACGCACTTGTCGCAGAAGGAGCGACGGCGAGTGCTTCAGCACGCGCTTAAGCTAAACGATCTTTGAAGCCCGAAGACGGCAAGGCCACCGACCCAATAGGTCTGGTGGCCTCTTTTTTTGTTCGGGAACGGTTCGTACATGGTATGCTTAGGCTGTGACGAAGACCTTCGGGCAGCGGATTCGGGAGCTGCGACAGGAGAAGGAGCTGTCGCTGCGAGAGTTTGCCCAACGGCTCGGCGGTATCACGGCCCCTTACCTCTCGGATATTGAGTTGGGGCGCAGGTACCCGTCGGAGACGATCATGGAGAAAATGGCGCAGGTTCTGGAGGTGACTGTCGAGGAGCTTCGGACTCTCGATCCGCGACCACCTGTCGAGGAGTTGAAGCGGCGTGGCGAGCGAGATCCAAAGCTCGCGGCCGCGCTGCGGCGCGTAGTTGATCAAGACGTGAGCGGCGACGAGCTCGCCAAACTACTCAAGCAGTTGGCGTCGAGGAAGAGGGGCGGGGGTTCGTGAGGAACTATCGCGCTTCCGGCGGGCGCTTTCCAGAGCGACCTTATTACAAGGAGGTGCAGTTCGAGAGAATCACCTCGACGGAACTGGAAAGCGTCGGGCTGATGCCATCGTCACCAAAGCCCATACGAGTGGATTGGTTCATAGAGAAGCGGTTCAACATCACGCCGGAGTATGAGGACCTGGGTTCCAGGGTGCTTGGTGTGACTCTCTTCGGGGAACGCGGCGCAGAGCAGGTAATAATCTCGAGGGCACTGGAAGATGGTTCCCTCGTTGGATCTCGCCGTGCCAGGACGACCATGGCCCACGAGGCCGGGCACATCCTGTTACACGGGCATCTGTTTGCTCTGGGGATTGATGAGCCGCTGTTGTTCGGAGACTTCAACGACACTGGGGCGCCACGCGTGATGTGCCGGGAAGGTGAGCTCGAAGACGGGAACGGCGCGAAGCCTCGATACGAGTGGCACGAGTTCCAGGCAAACCGCGCGATGTCGGCCCTCCTGCTGCCGAAGAAGCTCGTTGCGATGGCGATCGAAAAGTTTGTAGCGCCGAAGGGACGACTGGGCCTGATGTCGTTGCCGGAGACACTGCGAGGTGATGCGGTGCGGGATCTCGCTGAGGTGTTCGACGTTAACCCTGCGGTCGTGAGAATCCGAATGGACCTGCTCTATCCAGAGAGCGGCCAGGGGACCTTGTGATGATTTTTTTTGCTGCCGTATGCGTCACCGTATGCTTACAGTGTCACTCTCCTTGACGGTTGACGGAGGTTGCTGCCGTGGAGGGGAGTTTTTGTTCAAGCAGGCCGGGTCCATTCATGGGTCCATTTCTCAAAGAGGTGCCTAGATGAGCGAGAAGGAAAGGCATGTTGTTCGCCGCGGTGCCGATTGGGTAGTCAAGAAACCGCACGCGGAGCGGGTCAGTTCCATCCACGATACGCAGCGCGACGCAATCGACCGAGCTCGAGAGATCGCGGAGCGGACAGGCGGAGAGGTTGTGATTCACAACCAACACGGGAAGATTCGCGACAAGGATTCGTACGGCCCGGACCCAAATCCACCGAAGGATACAAGACACTAACAGACTGGACGGGATGCTCGCGATCTTGGCGGTAATGCTGCGCGAAGTGAACAGGGCAGAGGCCCCGGGGAAGTATAAGGGCTCGACCTGGTGCTGATGGAATGAATGCGGTTCCTTTTTCGGACGCGCGATGTGCGTCCAGAGGAGAAAGCAATGCCTGCTCGTTATGAATTGAAGCGGACCGATGACCGGAAGGCGTTCTACTGGACGTTGCAGGGAAACAATAACGAAGTTCTGCTAACCTCCGAGACCTTCCCCGCGAAGGCATCGGCGCAGAACGGTATCGAGTCCGCGCGCGAGAACTCGCGCTGGGACCATCGGTATGACCGGCGCACAGCGTCAAATGGTCAGTATTACTTCGTACTGCGTGGGGCGAACAACGAAGTGTTGGCCACTGGCGAGACCTATCCCTCGAGGCAAGCGATGGAGAATGGCATCGAGGCATGCAAGACGCATGGACGGACGGCGCCAGTCGCGGATCAGACTTAGAAGCAACGCTTGGCAGACAAGGATGAGCCCCAGGAAGTCTCTGGGGCTTATCATTGCAAGCGTGAGAATGTGGTCGCAAGAGCGGGCGGGGGCGCGCCGCCCGCAACTTGGGTGGGGGATCGGGCGCCAGCCGAACACGGAAAAGCCCCCCGGGTGGGGGGCTTGACCGATTCCACGGACTTGCTACTCTGAACGAGTAGTCGTCTGAGCGCTTCTCGCCCGAGAGGCGCTCTTTGCTTTGCCCGCGGCAAGGCCGTTCTTGAAGCTCTCAAGCGCAACCGTCTTCACGAAGTGGTAGACCTCTTCAACGTCCACCAGGCCGTTGAACTGTTGGTAGGCGCGCTTGTAGAGTTCCTCGTTGTATGACGCCATATGTTTTTCCTTTCTGGTTAGTTTTTTAGAACCGAGGCGTTCGACCGCCGTCTCGGTGCCTGAGCGAGGCCAGTGGGGGGCACCCGCTGTCAAGGGTGGAACGTGCGCGGTGGATTCGACTGACCGGGAAGCAAGAGACCGGCGACGCGATCGCGACGATCGGAGCCTCGCAGGGGCGACGACGCTTGCTGTGCCGAAGGCACAGTCGCGACCGCCGGCGCGCAAGGTCGGTCTCGCAGCGGGCAGGGCGACCCTTTATAGCGGGGGGTGCCACTGGTACGATGCGAAGAACGAGACGGCGACCTCTCTCCCGTGAGGCTGGCGCCCTGGTGGGTGGAGGGGAAGCGCAGCTTCCCGACTTGCGATTTTCATACGGGTGGAACGTGCGAGGTGGACTCGTCTGACCGGGAAGCGAGAGTCTCATTTTCCTGCTAGCCACGGAGCACCAAGTTGGTGTAAGGTGGTGCAGAAAATGATTCGGAGGCCCACTAGGTGCCTGTGAAAAGAGAGAAGAGACGGAGGATGAACCCCCCAACCGCCCTGCGGGCCTCAGTGAGTTTCCCGCCTGAGCTCTACCGCACGCTTGAAGAAATCGCGCGAGAGAAGAAGGTTTCGATCGCTTGGGTTGTGCGTGACGCAGCGGAGAAGTACGTCGCGGATCGGGCGCCGCTGTCCCGGGGGGGAGACTAGCGTGCGACCGTCCACGAAACCGAAAAGAGGCTGCCATTGACGGCAGCGACGGTTGGAACCCGGGAGCAAGTAGGCGTGCTTGAAAGGCTGCGCCCTGTGTGGGATCCGGTCCAGTGCGAGGTGTTACGATTGGCGATTCCGCGGCGGGGGCACGTTCTTTCAACGACCGTCGAAACCTACGGGAGGCCGATTCGGGAGGCCGTCGCCGCCCTCTCAGAGTCGCTTGAGCGAACGGATTGTTCAGAAGCCCGAGCGGCTCTTCTGTCGCCGCTGCGGGGGCGGCTTGAGAGAGATTCAGGGCGGACAGATGCAGAGATGACCGCGTGGGCGATTGTCGCGATGTGGGTGGCCGGAGTCGCGGTGAAAGGGATTGCCACCTCGGCCTCACTGACGGAAGCTGAGCAGTGGTTTTGGGGAGATTCTACGCGGGAGAGGTTGACGGGGCTGGCCTCGGAGCATGGAATCGATAAGGCTGCAGCTGCCTTGCGGGGCGAGGCAAATGCTTCGGCGTACCTTCAGTTGTTGCCATACATCCTCGATCCTCACGGACCTGGCAGCAGACTCAGCGTGAGGCGCGATCCTGCGACGCACTTGGCACGAAAGCGCAAGCGCGAGGCGGGCGTCTTTTATACGCCCGCCGATGTCGCGGAATACATGGCTTCGGCTTGCTTGGCTGAAGCCGCCCCCGGGATTCTTCCAAGAATATTCGACCCTGCCTGCGGGACCGGCGTCTTTCTTCGGGCGGCGCTGGAGGAAATGAGGCGACGCCATCCCGAGAAGGGCGTGCTTCGGCTGGCGTCAGAGTGTCTTTTCGGAGCTGACATCGACCCGTGGCCGCTCGATGCGGCAGCTTTCGTTCTATTCTCAGATTGCTGGCCTTGCTCGGAAGGGAACGGGACATCGCCGGGGAAGGTGTGGCGTCAGTTGCGCGAGAATCTTACCTGCATTGATACGCTGCGCATCGATGCCGAGGGGAACGTCCTAGGGGAAAGCGGAGGGGCTGGTATCCGCACTCCACTTGCCAGCTTGTTCCCCACGTTGAAGGGCAGGCCAACCGTCATCCTGGGGAATCCGCCATACGCGGATCTGGGGCTGCGACGGGACTTATCGGAACTCGCCCGCACATACGAAACAATCGCTGCCAAGCCACAGCCTGGCGCTGAAATCTTCTTGGCGTTCGTGGAGCAGATGATACGTCTGGGCGATCGGGAGAGCTGCTCAGGGGCGCTCGTAGTCCCGCTTTCGTTGGCCTGCAATGTTGGGCCGCAATTTACTACCGCGCGAGAGTTGATTGCGAAAACGCGCGGGCGATGGCGGTTCGCGTTCTTCGATAGGGAGCCGCACGCGCTCTTTGGCGAAGACGTAAAAACTCGTAACACCATCGTGCTGTGGTCGAGGACGCCTTCGGACACGTGCCCAGTTGTATCCACGGGTCCACTGAGAAAATGGCGCGGCGACAGCCGGGCGGCGATGTTCCACAGTCTGACCTTTACGACGGTGGAAGGTGACATACGGGCTGGGATCCCGAAAATCGAAGGGGCTCTTCAAGCAAGGGCAATGCAAGCGCTTGGTAATCGGTGGGAGCGTCTGGAGCAAGTGGCGCAGGTGATCGAGCGAGTGGGTCTGGCTGGGACACCAGATGCGGACAAGCGCACCGTCTTCGTGGGGCCTACTGCCTACAATTTTCTCAACGTATTCCTGAAGCCGCGGAGAGACCACATTTCTGGTAAGGAGACACTTTCGGAGAATGCCCTGCACGCGGTCAGGTGCGCTTCGGAGAGGGACGCTCTCGCCGTGTTCGCCATACTCTCTAGTCATCTCGCGTACTGGTGGTGGCACACGCACGGCGATGGGTTTCATGTGTCGAGGCGCTTCATCACTGATTTTCCGTTTGGTGTTGAAGCGTTTCGCAAGGAGGTGGCGCGGTCTCTTTCGGAAAGCGGCGCAGCGCTTTGGTCTGCGATAAGAACGAAGCCCGTCATTAGCCTGAACCGGGGGCGGACGTCCCTCGCGTATTCGCCGAATGGTCATGACGACATTAGGCGCCAGGCTGATGAGACGCTCGCGGTCATTGCGGGCTTGGAGAAGGCATTCGTGGACGAGCTTCAGCAATTTACAGCGCGAACCGTGGCGGCCGAATTGAGAGACCAAGCGATGACGGATGCCGAGGGGGATGAAGAGGTATGACGCAAAGCGTAGCCAAGTCTATTAAGGAAAAGAGCAAGGTCACAAAGGACGAGTGGAGGGAATACACCAAGACCGTCTGGATGATCGCAAACACGAGCCGGGATGACCATCCGGCGGTGTTCCCCGAGGAAATCCCTCTTCGCTTGGCGAAGCTCTTCAGCTTCTACGGTGAAACGGTACTTGATCCGTTTGCCGGAACGGGCACGACGGCGCGGGCGGTGATCCCGTTGGGACGGCGCGCTCTGTGCGTGGACCAGAACGCGAAGTACGTGCGCACCATCAAGAAGGAATGCAAGAATCTCAGCAACGGCCATTCGCCGGCGTTCGAGGCGCTGGAAGCTGTCTGCGGTGACAGCCGGAAGCTTGGCTTCGTCCGAGACAACAGCATCGCCCTGGTCGTCACCAGCCCGCCGTACTGGAATAAGGCGGATTACGGTCATTCACAGAGTAACCTCGGCAAGATCGAGAGCTACAGCTCTTTTCTCGAGAGCGTACGTCCGGTTTTCGAGGAATGTTTTCGTGTTCTGATGCCGGGTCGAAAGATGTGCGTTGTCACCGCCAATGTGAACCAGCATACGGATCATGGCCTGCTGACGTTTCCCTTGGCGACCGACTTCGCGGTCCTTCTGCGTGAGATCGGATTTGTGATGGTCAATGAAATTATCTGGTCGAAGAACGGTACTGGCGGAAAGTGGGGTTCCTATGGAGCGCAGCGCCCGATATTCGGGAGCTATCCTTATCCCCCAAATTTCCTGTTCAAGAACGTGCACGAGTACGTTCTGATTTTCGCCAAACCGGCATTGTCGAAAACGAAGGGTCCAAAAGTAAAGGTGTACCGCGACCTTGTCGCGGGGATGGACCGTGTGGTGAACGGAGATGCGCTCTAGTTCGTCACCGTCCCGACAAGAACGCGGCCGCAATAAGAGAGAGACGCCTTGCTCTACAATCAGCCGTTAGCAGTCCGCTTTGGAAACGAGCTGATCCGTCACGTAGATCCGTTCTGGGACAAGATCGACATAGCTGTAGCTTGGGTGCGCGCCTCTGGGATGGCGTATCTTACCGAACCGCTTGCGAATTTCTTGAGGCAGGGCGGCGAGGCATCGTTCATCGTAGGGATTGATCTCCGCAACACGACGCGAGAAGGTCTAGAGGCTCTGCTGGCTCTGGAGCAGTATGGACGGTCCGAGACCTTCGTCTACCACAACGAAGCAGGCAGCATTTTCCATCCGAAGCTGTACCTCTTCCGAAATGAGGAGGAAGCACGTTTGATCGTGGGGTCGAACAACCTCACTGAGTATGGCCTGTACGTGAATGTGGAGGCGGGCTTGCAGGTAGACATGGGCGTGGACGAGCCAGTCGTGGCCCAGACGCTCGACGCACTATCGTCCTGGAAGGACACGGCCGGTAGACTCGCGGCACGGCTGGATCAGGAGTTTCTTGCGCGATTGCGAAGGGAAGGGTATGTGCCAGACGAAGCAGTGGTACGAGCTCAAATCCAGCGGGAGAGAGAACGAGGGCCTGGCCGCGAAGGCCCCCCGTTGTTCGGGTCACGGCGATTTGGGGCCCCGGCTCGCGCAGCGGTAGAAGCCGGGCGCGCAGTTGCCGCACGTGAGCGAGCCCGGCGGCCTGCCCGGCCAGCGGCAGAAATCACTGTTCCATCGGGGACCGTTCTTCTGATGCGGCTGAGGAAAGCGCATGTAACCGACCGCCCGACGCAGACACAGATACCTTTCCGGGTTGTGGACACGTTTTTCAAAGGCGCCGCGGAGGTTCGGAGCAGACACTCCGGACAAGGACACGCCATCATAGAAGCCTCCGCCAGAGGCGGTCGGAATACGATGAAGATGGAAATCCCGGAGATGAGAGAGTTCACCCAGCCGGTGGCCCGATTTGAGCGAACGCCAGAAGGTATCATGTATGAAACGTACGATATGGGGTCCCCGCAGGGCAACCAGATTATGGCGAGCCTTGAGGAGGGTAGGGGTAACGGGACGACACAGATGACGATCAGTGATGCCGAGAGAGCCACTTGGTGGCGGTTTATCTGAGTATGGTTCAGCCTAAACAGTTTCGGGGCGTACCAGAGCCACAATAGCTGCGAGCTTTTCGACGAGAAGCAGGCACTCACAGGCGGGCGCGTCGCGTGCTGCGAAACGCCTGCCGCCGGCGAGTTAAGACAGATGGCTGCGCCTCCAATAGGCGCCGTCGAAGAAGCGGTCGCAAGCTGGGGCCCGCCGGTCACGTCGTAGCGTCTCGCTGACGGCAAGAATGTCTCATTTCAACCCACTCCCACTTAGGGTTTGTAAAAGCCATTGTTTTCAAGAGGCTTGCTCCGAGATAAGTGTACCTTTTCATCTTTGGCTGACGTGGGACGGCCAGGTCAGATCGCGATCCGCTCGACCTCGTCCAGGGTGATCTCGTCCGAGCTCCGGTCGTAAAGCTCGGTCGTCCTGCGGGACTCATGGGCGGCGATCAACTGCGCGTTCTCGATGGTGCCGCCGTTCTCGAGGAAGGCGGTGATTCCGGTTGCTCGGAAGGTATGGCAGGAAGTCGTGTCGGGTAGCCCCGCGGCCAAGGCCCGGTGCTTGACCATCCGGAGGATGTCGTTCCGGGTGATCCGCTCGGCGGTGAGCTGCCGCTTCTCGCCCATCGTCCGGAAGAGGGGCGTCGCCCCAGAAGAGCCGCGCAATGCCGTAATGAGAGCTCCTTCTGGCTGACCGCGTGGAGCAGAACTAGGTAGGTGGCTACCAAAGATTCTTGACGTCCCAGCAGTGATTGGGGGATCATTGGTCCAACTAGAACAAAATTCCCTCCCAGGCAATAAAGGAAGGCACGATGAGCAAAAGGCAGCGACGCTTTGCAACGCGGTCCGGTGCGCCGGTGAAGCTGAGGGATCTATGGCTGGTTTTGGTCGTTTGGGCGGCGTTCTCTGCCGAAAGCAACTTGCTTGGCTACTTCGGGGGGGACCAAACCCCACCGCAGCCTTTGAACACCGACGCCGCGACAGACAGCGCCATCGACTACCTTCCTCAAGTCGCGACGGATGGCGCGGGTAACTGGGTAGCGGTGTGGTACTCGGGGGGTAGGTTCGGCGCTGACGCCGACATCATCGTCTCGCGCAGCACCAACAACGGCGCGACCTGGACTCCGCCACAGGCTCTGAACACCGACGCCGCGACGGACAACGCCGTTGACGCCGAGCCTCAAGTTACGACGGATGGCGCGGGCAACTGGATGGCGGTGTGGTCCTCAAGGGGCAGGTTCGGCGGTGACGCCGACATCATCGTCTCGCGCAGCACCAACAACGGCGCGACCTGGACTCCGCCACAGGCTCTGAACACCGACGCCGCGACAGAATCCAATGATGACTACTCGCCTCAAGTCGCGACGGATGGCGCGGGCAATTGGGTCGCGGTGTGGTTCGGATATAGGTTCGGCACTACTGTCGATATCATCGTCTCGCGCAGCACGAACAATGGTGCATTTTGGACTCCGGCACAGGCCCTGAACACTGACGCCGCGACGGATAGCGCGTTCGATTACTTCCCTCAAGTCACGACGGATGGCGCGGGCAACTGGGTGGCGGTGTGGTACTCGGCTGGTAGGTTCGGCACTGATGCCGACATCATCATGTCGCGCAGCACCAACAACGGCGCGACCTGGACTCCGCCACAGACTCTGAACACCGACGCCGCGACGGACAGCGCCGTTGACTCTGAGCCTCAAGTCACGACGGATGGCGCGGGCAACTGGGTGGCGGTGTGGTCCTCAAGGGGTGGGTTCGGCGGTGACGCCGACATCATCGTCTCGCGCAGCACCAACAACGGTGCGACCTGGACTCCGCCACAGGCTCTGAACACCGACGCCGCGACAGATCCGGAATACGGCGACGACCGCTTTCCTCAAGTCACGACGGATGGGGCGGGCAACTGGGTGACGGTGTGGGACTCATGGGGTAGGTTCGGGTCTAGCATGGACATCATCGTCTCGCGCAGCACCAACAACGGTGCGACCTGGACTCCGCCACAGGCTCTGAACACCGACGCCGCGACAGACCCCTATGACGACTCCTATCCTAAAGTCACTACGGATGGCGCGGGCAACTGGATGGCGGTTTGGTACTCAAGCGGTAGGTTCGGCCCTGACTTCGACGTCCTCATGTCGCGCAGTGGCATCCTCTATGCAGCCCTTGGGGATTCGTACTCGTCGGGAGAGGGGGTTCCTGGCTACCTTCCTGGCACGGCGAACAAGGGCGTCAACGAGTGCCACCGCTCTACAAGGGCCTACGGTTTCCAGTTCAAGTTTCCTGGAGTCGCCCTCGGTGACGAGGAGTTCCTCGCCTGCAGCGGCGCGCGAACGTATAACGTCGCGCATGGGGGCATTTCTCCAGACAGTGCCCCTGGCGAACCACCGCAGCTCGACCGAGTGTACGATGCCGATCCAAACACCTACATCGTCAACGAGAACACCGACATGGTCACGATTACCATTGGTGGCAACGATGTGGGGTTTGACGAGGTTCTGACCCTCTGTGGGACCACCCGGCGTTGCGATTCAAGTTCCTTCGTTCCTTTCGCGCCGGCCGATACGAGGCCACTGAACAAGATCCTTGCTGATCGGATTTCACTGATTACAGCACCGCGCGTCGCGATCATCTACGAGGAGATCAAGCAGTTTGCCCCAGACGCAGCAGTATTCGTGCTCGACTATCCTCACTTGTTTGCGGCTGGGGATTGCCTACAACCGGAAGGCCTGTTGTTCGACAGCGCCGAGCGGACGTTCCTCAACAACGCTGCCGACAACCTGAACGTTACACTTCAGTCGGTGGCCGCAGCTCAGGGCGTTCATTTTATCGATGTGACCACTCGCTTCAGCGGACACGAAGTATGTGCGCCCCTTGAGTGGCTCAATGGTTGGAACCCCGTTTGGATTCCTAATCATTCCGGGTCGTTCCATCCGAATTCCTTCGGACAGAATCAGTATGCGAAGAGATTGCTCTCGTATATTCAGAATCGATTAGCAACTCCTGGCTGGCCCATACTACCGACTGGTCTGCCGGCGAACCCAAATCCGATGGGGACAGGAGCACGCGTCGCCGCGGGCTCCCTGACAGTGCTCCCGTCCCTTGGAGATCTCAGGGTCGAGCCCGCGGTTGCGCCGCCATGCGACAGCCATGGATTCTACGTTCCCGGTCAGGCGGTGCGGTTACTAGGCAAAGGCTATGGCGCCGGAGCAGGACTCATTATTCGGTTGGTCGCTGACGACGGCACTTATGAGGTCGATTTTGCTACGGCGACCGCCGATGGTAGCGGCTCGGTGGACTCAGTAACCTCGATCCCGTCGGGATCGCCGACCACCGGTGATGCGCTGCTCGAGGTGCTCGGGTTGGGTGCTGACGGGGGCGCCCTGCTGCTCCTCTCACGGATCGGGCTGGGCACCTCCTTTTCGAGCGACGCGGACGGTGACACCATCCACGACGTTTGCGACAATTGTCCAACGACGAGTAACGTCGCGCAGAGCGATGCGGATGGCGACGGAGTCGGGGATGCCTGTGACGCTTGCCCGAACGATCCAGAGAATGATTTGGATCACGACGGACTCTGCGCGAACGTGGACCCATGCCCTTGGGACGCTCAGAACGACATCGATGGCGATGGCTATTGCGAAAGTCAGGACAATTGTCCGTCTGTCCACAACCCCGACCAGGTAGATTCCGACAATGACGGCGCTGGCGATGCGTGCGATTCGGCCCCACAGGATCCCACGCTTATCGCGGTCCCCGCGGAAGTAAGCGGCCTCCTGTTTTCCTCGGCGACAGCACTGGCGTGGGGTTCGGCGACGACGCAGGCGGGCATCGCGACGGTGCACGACGTGATTCGGGGCGATCTGTACTCGCTACCCGTCGCCGGCTCGACTCCTACTTGCGTTGCTGCCGGCATATCAACCGTCACAAACGATGATCCCACTCTCCCGCAGAGTGGACAAGGGTTCTGGTATCTCGTTCGCGGCCGCAACGCCCTGGGGAATGGGACGTACGGATACCAGAGTGACGGGACTGAACGGCTGAGTAGTGCCTGCCCCTAGAAGTGTGAATACTGCAAGGGGCGGTGAAGCTTCTTGTGTTTCCGTCCTCCGGTCAGGCGTTGACCTTTGATGTGGCTTCCATGATGGAAGGGGCACCCCCCCCCGCACCATTTCAACAGTCTGGGTAAGCCCGGCAAGTCTTGACCCGCTTACCTTTCCCAGGATCCCGACCATTGGTGTGCGTGTTTTATTTCATCATTAGTTGATTTGCTACACTAACGGCATGAAGAAGGCGATTGCCGTCTATCTGCGAGTCTCGACCACTGGCCAGGACGTGAGATCCCAGGAGCCGGACCTTCGTGCGTGGCTCCGCGCCCACGGTCGAGGCAGGACGGTCCTGTGGTACCGCGACCGGTTCACGGGCTCCACGCTGGAGCGGCCAGGAATGCGGAAGCTAGAGGAGGATGTTCGGGGAGGAAGGATTGAGACCTTGGTCGTGTGGCGCCTAGATCGGTTGGGCAGAACAGCCGGCCAGACAATCACTTTTCTCGATGGCCTGGGTGAGGCCGGCGTCAGGTTTGTGTCACTGCGGGACGGGCTGGACACCAGCACGGCCACGGGCCGGCTCATGCGGACCATCATCGCCGGCTTTGCCGAGTATGAGCGCGAGGTCATCTCCGAACGCATCCGCGCCGGCATCGCTCAGGCCCGCGCGAAGGGAAAGCGGTGGGGCGGAAAGAAGCGCGGGCAGAGGCACAGGCTGACGAAGGAGAAACCGGCGGCCGTGCAGGACCTTCTCACTGCGGGGAAGAAGAAGGCCGCCATCGCAAGACAGCTCGGCGTGAGCCGCAGTTCGATCTATCGGGGGATGAGGATCCTCGGCGAATCCTGAGGTAGGACATGCCCACCCCTGGCCACCATTGCCCGCAAGTCGAGGACCACATGTTGGCCGCCACCTCCCGACCGCAACCGATCAGCACCTGCCTAGGTGTGGTAGCCTTCGGCCATTCGACGCTGTGTGCATCTCAGTCACTGGTTGTTGAGGAACCCATCGATGGATGAGTTGGTTCCCCTAGGGCTACGAAACGCCCTCGAATCCGGGCAGTGCGTCCTCTTTGTGGGTTCTGGGGTTGGCGCGTGTGCGAGGGACAAGAACGGGGAGCCGGCTCCGTTAGGAAGGCAGCTTGCGAAGGACCTTGCGATACAGTTTGGCATCGAGGCGACTGAAACACCCAGCCTGCCCAAAATCGCGCAGATCGTAGAGCTCCGACGTGGACGAAGAGAATTAGAGGCATATCTAGGAAAACGTTTGACCGGATTGGAGCCTGACGATCATCTGAAGTGGCTATTTTCCTTGCGGTGGAAGGCGGTTTTCACGACAAACTATGACTCTCTGATCCAGAGAACCTACGAGCTAAGCGGCGAACCACAACAGACCCCAGTAACAATCTCCAGCACTGCCGCTTTCGTTCCCTACGATCCTCGCTTCCAGGTTCCCGTCTATCACCTACACGGAACTCTGTTCGGAACGGAAAAAGCGCGGATCCTAATCACGGAAGAGGACTACGTAGCGTTTCGCGAACCACGCCGAATGCTTTTTGAAACGCTTAGAAAAGAGTTTGCTACGTCAACGATCCTCTACGTCGGCTACGCACACGAGGACCTAGATTGGCGAATGGTCCACTCTGAACTCCGTTCAGAGTTTTCACCATCATCACCCCCACCCTCGTACCGAGTTGCACTCGACACCGATCCACTCGACGAGGAAATCCTCCGATCGCATGGAATTGAGACTATCGCAAGCTCCCTTGCGGATTTCGCGCAAGGGGCGAGCGACACCCTGAAAGCGCTGAAGATTGATCCGAGCCGGCTTGACGCGCTCAAGTCCAGCGTCCCATCAGACCTGGTGTCGGCCTTCGACGCGAACCCCGCGGCGACGATGCGGCTATTGAATTCGTGGACCTACGTCAATCAGGCCCAGTTTCAAGAGGCCCCAAACATCAAAGCATTTCTATCGGGAGATTTGCCAAATTGGGGACTCGTCGCGAGGCATCTTACGTTCGAGAGAGATGTCGAAGAGTCGGTTTACGATGATCTAATAGACTTTGCAACTGCTACCACCCCGAGCGCGGGGAGCATAATTCTACTAGGCTCAGCAGGATACGGAGTCTCAACAGTTCTCATGACGCTGGCTGCCAAATTGGCGGCTGACAGAGCAGGTGCGGTCTTCATGCATCGAAGGGGCACCCCCATGTTAGAAGGGGATGTGGAATACGCTGGCTCCCTCGATCAGGCCAGGACCTTCTATTTCATTGATAACGCCGCCGACCACAGCACTGAAATCAGGACGGTTCTGCAGCGACTTCGCGAGTTAGGAAGGCCGGCCCTCTTAGTATTGGGGGAAAGATTGAACGAGTGGCGACAGGTCCACAGCAGGCTTCGCGCGAAAGAGTATTCAGTTAAAGAACTCAGTGATGCTGAGATCGAGCGGCTATTAGAGTTCTTGGGACGCGAGGACGCTCTTAAGGCACTGGAGCCGTTGGATCACGACCTCCAGGTTGCGGCGATAAAGGAGAAACACGGTAAACAGCTCTTGGTCGTAATGCGCGAAGCCACGGAGAATCGGGGATTCGATGCGATAATTGAAGACGAGTATAGAAGCCTAGAGAATGAGTCGGCCCGTCGACTGTACGCAGCTGTAAGCTGTGGCTCGTCCGTTAGAACGTATCTAAGGGACGGCGTTCTCAGCGGGGTTCTCGACGTGGATATCGCATCACTGCATGCGGCGACAAAGGATGCAACTGAGGGTGTGATTCATTGGGACTGCCTTGACGAGTCGAGTGGTGTCTATGGGGCTCGTACGCGTCATCAAGTTATCGCTGAGATCGTCTGGAACCGGTGCGTAGCTGATTCGGACAAAGAGACAATCATCTTATCGGTGTTGAACAAGCTGAACCTTACATATTACACGGATGTGCGCGCGTTCGAGTCGTTTATCCGAAGCGACAGACAAGTGGATAGCATCGCGTCGCTTGACGGACGGATTAGATTCTTCGAGGCTGCTTGCAGAAAGAATCCAGAAAACCCGTATGTGTTGCAGCACTATGCGCGAATGCTCCTCAGGATGGACAAATTAGAGCTTGCGCTCGCGCAAATTGAACACGCCATCGATGTGGCGCCCGGCGTACGAGTCCTGTATCACACGAAGGGTTCGGTATTACAACAGCTAGCGTTAAGCGCAGCGAGTGCCGAGATAGGGCGAAAGCGGATGGCGCAAAGCGAAGAGGCCTACCGGCAAGCGCTCAGCGCCGATCCCAAGGATGCGTATTCCTATCAGGGTTTGGCGGGCCTATACCTGGGATGGGCTAAACGCACTCAAGGAGAAGAACAGTCTGAATACGTCAGCAGAGCTGAGGGGATTATTAGTACAGGGTTGAGACAGGCGAGAGAACGTTCCGGTCTGTGGATCATGTCGTCAGAGATCGAAAAATGGTTGGGTAAGCGACCGGAGACTATTGCTGCGCTTGAGAAGGCTGTCCTTGCGAGCCCGGGAAGTCCGATCGCACGGTATTTATTGGGAAGAGCCTATCGGCGAGGCGGTGAGCTGGAGAAGGCAGCAAGTATACTGCGGGGTGCGGTTGAGAGCGATCCGAACGAGTTCCGGGCTGGGGTTGAGTATGCGCAATGTTTGGTGGATCTCGGTGATCCCTATTCAAAGGCGATCGCAGTGATTAGGTTGGGGGAACTCTACGGAAAGAGAGACCCACGATACGTAGCGACCCTAGGTGGGATGCTGTTCGTTAATGGTGACTTCTCAGAAGCAAATCAGATCTTCGCGGCCGCGAAAACCGCGGGCTTTAGCTTCGATGAGTCCACGCGCGTGGAGTTCGCGCCGGGTGATCCGAAGGAACGGCAAAATCCCTGGAGGTTGGAAGGCACAGTCGTGAAAGTTGGTCCAGGATATGCTTTTCTCAGGGCTCCTGGGTATCCGGATATTTTCTGTCACGGCTCCAAATTCGGTCGATTGTTGCTGGTCAAAGACATGCGGGTGACATTCAAGCTGGCGTTTTCCGCACGGGGGCAGGTTGCTGTCGAGCTGCGACAGGCCTAGGAAGCGCCCTCGGCGGCCGTATCTCCGTGCGGGGGGTGGCACCGGCCGCACGGAATCCGGGGAAGGGGGCATGAAGAAAGCCTCGTGCAGGGTGCACGAGGCTTTGTGTTTCAGTAGTCCTCCGGCAGGAGGATGGTAGTCACCGAGCGGTCCGCTTCGGTGATGACCCAAAACTTTTCTCCTGCCTTCGACTGGTAGACCGAGAGCAAGCGGAACCCCTCGCGGAGCGAAAGCTCATTCTCTTGCCGGTCCTCCGGGCCGACATCGCCCCAGTCCCCAGCTCCGTGACGTGCCAAGGCAATCTGCACGTCGTCGTTCGAGAGCCGGTCGAAGGCGTTCCTGGTTATAACAGTGCGCCCGAGTTGGAACTTGAACGTCATAGGACTTCTCCTTCGTCAGCTTGTTAGAGCCGTGACGTTCGACCTGCCGCCGCGGCCCTGACAGCAAGGCCAGTGAGGAAGGGGCACCTGTCAAGGTGGACGCCCGAAGGGAACACCTTGACCTGGTGACGAGGCTCGCTGGTACGCTTGAAAGGACGAGGCGGCGGCCTAGAGTAGACCTCGCTCTTTGAGGCTCACGAAACCCCGCCGACTCACGATGATGTGGTCGTAGAGGTTGATGCCCATGAGCTCGCCGGCGCGAGCCATGGTCCGGGTGAACTCAACGTCGTCCCGACTGGGGTCGAGGCTCCCGCTTGGGTGGTTGTGAACCAGGATGAACGCGAGCGCGGAATTAACGATCGCAGGCTGCAGGACCTCGCGGGGATGGGTGCGGGTGGTATTGAGGCTGCCGACTGAAACGGTCTCACGGGTAATGAGCCGGTTCTGAGCGTCGAGGTAAAGGGCGACCAAGTGCTCCTTCCGTGCTTTCTTCAAGTCGCGCACAAGGGCGTAGGCTTCGGCCGGAGAACTGACGCGCGGCTCGTCGGCGTTCGGCGAGGTCATGAGACGTCGGCCGAGTTCGAACGCGGCCGCCATACGGCAGGCGTTCGCGCCTCCCATGCCGCGGACGCTCTGCCAGGTTGTGACGGGAAGGTCCGGTAACTTCTCGGCTCCGTACTGCTCGACGAGCTGCTCCGCAACTGCAAGAGCGTTGTGTCGAGCGGAGCCGCTTCCAAGCAGCAGGGCGAGGAGTTCGACGTTGGTGAGAGAGCTGGTGCCGGACCGTATAGCTTTTTCGCGCAGGCGCACCGTGGCGGGGGCCTGATTGTTGGTGGGCGTTGGCTGCAAGCTAGCCGCAGCTTTGCCCTCATCAAGTGCGGGCATACGTCCTCCTATGGGTTGTAAGGAACGGGGAAAAATGGGAACAGCTGGAAAGAGCGGCGAGAAAGTGTAACGAGCGGACCTACCTGGCGGCCTTCGAGCGGACGTCCTCCTTCTTCACGATCTCGATTGCGAGCTCGACAGCCTCGATGCGCTTGGCGTCAACGGGATCGTTGTGGTCGAGGGTGTCGTCGAGGAGAGCGCTCAGGTAGATGAGCGCCTCGGATGGGGTCATGGGTTCGCTCCTGTTGGGGGGAAGGTACGAAGGGCCGCGGCCGGAAAAGGCCGCCGGCGCGCCCTATTCGCCCACCGGAGCGGCCTAGGCGGCCGCTCTTTTTCGGTGAGCAGGGCGGTGGCTGGACTATACCAAGGCAGACGAAGCGGTCAAGCCGTGCGTCGCTGAGACGGAGAGAGCCCTGTGCCTGCCCGCTACTTGTGGAGCTGGACGGTGTTCCAGAGCTTCAGGTCGTCCTCGAGCTCCTTCAGTTGCTCCCGGGCCGAGAGCTTGATTTGTTCTAGCTCCCGGACCCGGTCCTCGAGCTCTCTTCTCTCTCGCTGGTGCTTCTCGAGATGGCGCCTGACACGCCATTCCCTGCTGAATGGCCAAGTCATCTACCTTTACCTCCGTCGAGATCTCGTGCCATAGGGCATTCTAGCGCGTTGTTTTCGCTCGCAGGATTCCCACTGTCTTCTTAAAGGGCGGGCGGAGGCGGACCCCGGTGACCGATTCCGCCTTGCGGATGACGACTGCTTCGGTCGATGCACTCTTCGGAAGCGACCTCTGCTCATCCGCCGAGATCTCATCGCGCCGAGCGTAGAACGGCTGCGCGTAGACTAGGGCAAGCGCTTGTTGCCGCCTAATCTTCCCAATGACCGGCGTCGGCACATAGGGCGCACGTACAACAACAGCAGGGCTCGATGGGGTTTTGAGGAGAAAGTGCGCCTTGGGAAGCCCCTTAATCTTCTTAAGCTGCTCCGTCAGGTATTCTGCCTCCGTCCAGAACGTTCGCGACGCGACGCGCAGCCGTTTGATGCAGGCGTTCCAAGGGATGATCGAGAACGCAGAGCCAGAGCTTGTGCTCTCGGCCTCGCTCTCGCTCTCGTTCGTGCTGACCTGAGAGACCTTTGTCTGCGCCACCGACCGTCCGTGCTGAACGGATTCGCTCTCGCTCGTGGCGCTACCGCGCGCGGTTGCAGACCCAGCAATCGATGCGGACGAGACACCCGAACCATCGTGTGAGTTCGTCGATACGATCTGGCCGTCCGGCATCACGACCTGGCCCGTGCCCATGACCGCCTGGTAGCCGGCGGCGTGCGCACTTGATGTCATCTGAGACTCACTCTCCGACCGACCTTTCGTTTTCCCGTAAGCCCTGAACCCGCCGCGTGTGACGCCGTCAGACGTGGCCTCGCCGCGACCATGGCTGTGGCCGCGGCTTGTTGACTCTGTGCTGCTGAAGGTGCGCACCACGCGCACGGCTTCGACGGGCTCAATCTCTAAGGCATACAGCTCATCCTTGACCGCCTTCGGGTCGTACTGCTCGATCGTGACTTCGCGGGTGATCGTGTCGAGTTGCTCCGTCGATAGCCCTCCGAACACCATCTTCGTCCGGCAGCAGTTCATGACGGCGTGGTAGAGCCTGTCCGATGCCTCGGTGCGGAGCTGCTCAGGGTATTGGTGTCCCAAAATGCAGTTCAAATTTAGCTCGCGGCCGGCTTCGCAGGCCACCGCAAGATCTTCAGTGGCAAGCATTTGCACCTCGTCAATCAGCAGGTAGACGGGGGTGCGTGCCTCCTTGGGGCGTGAGAACACGTAGCTCAGGATGTCGTTGATCAGGAGGCGGCCGAGGAGCCTCACATCGTCGGCGCGCAGTGGGGCGTAGACTGGCATGTTGACCACCATGATACGACCCTGGTCTACGACATCGGCTATGCGCAGGCAGTTGCTGCGACGGGCCAAAATAAAACGTATGGCAGGATCCAAAACAAAAGACTCGAGGCGCGCCACCGTGCTCGCGACAAGCTGCTCTTGCAGCGCCAAGGGATACGAGTCAAGGCGCGTGAGCGAAGCTCGCACGAATGGGTCCCGCAGCTGCGGCAGGATCTCCCGACGAAGAGGCGATCCTGGATCGAGGACCGCCAGCGCCTCCACGAGAGTGAGTTCAAGCTCCCGCGTGACGGCTAGCGCCAAGTAGAGAAACCTGGCCAGCTGTGCCGTCTGGTCGAAGTCCGACTGCCCCCACGACGCGCGAATGGCCTCGCGGGTCGCCTTCGCGTGGGTCGCAATAGGCAAGCCGTTGGGCTGGAGCGGGTTCCAGCCCAGTACGTGGTCTCCCTCCTCCCCCGGATCGAACCAAATGAGACGTTTGGCGAGGCCGTGACCTATCACCCAGTCTCGAAGCTCTTCACCCGAAGAGCCCTTCGGGTTGATGGCGATCACAGTCGCCTTGGGAACCCGCGCAACCTGTGAAAAGAGCCACATTTGCTCTCGCGTCTTGCCCGTGCCGGGAGACCCGACAATCTCCAGGTGCGTGGAAAAGAGATCCGGATTGAGCCTCAGCGGCGCGCCCGTCTCCGCTAAGGTGCCAATGAAGACGCCGCGGCTCCGAACCCGACCGCTTGCACCAGGGGGGTTACGCCAACTGTTGCGGTGTCGCATGGGACCCTCCTTTCCTTTCGGCGAGCTCGCTGAGCACGTCATTAAGCGCCTCGGCCTTCGTGCCGAGGGCCTCCGCGACTTCCTCCTCTTCGAGCCCGAACCCGCGGAGAATGGCGGCCTTGTCTTCCCATGCCGTCAGGACGCTCTTAAGCGCGGCCTTCTGGTCATCGCTCGCCACCGTCAGACGGCGAACGATGCGCGCGCGAACCTGCTCGGCCGTGGGTCTCGGCTTCTTCTCTTTCGGCCCAGACTCGACGCCGGCTTTCGTGGGTTTTGCGTCTCGGCGCTCTGCTGCGAGGAAGGCCTCCAGCGGGCCGGTCAGCCGGGCCCAAAGGTCCGGCTCGTGCTCCCGCATGTACCCAACGAGTTGCGGGTTGCTCTCGTGGAGCGCGATGAAGTGCTGGCGGATGCCATGCTGGTCTGCAATCAGAGATGCAGCGCGGCTTTTCGAGACGTCCGCCACGAACGCCGGGTCGCCCCAGTTCCGATTGACTTCGGACGACACCCGCAGCTGTGCAATCTGTTGCTTGATCTTGTTTATAGCGGCCCGGTGTGCTTCTTCTTCACGCTGGAGCGCCACGGTTCTCTCTGCGGGATCGAGCAGGACGACCTCGACGCGCAGCGTGCCCGACGGACAGGTCCCGAGAGAGCGCAACGCAATTGCAAACTTCTCGCCGTTCCCATCGATCAAGAAGCAGTACGCATGCGCGTCGCGGTCGGCCATCTCCACGATGTGTGGTACATGGGCCAGCTGCTGATTGCCAAGAAAGAGTCTGTTGTGATGATCGACGAAATTGCCGTGTTCGTCAGTGGCATGAAACGCGTCCGCGCAGCGACTGACTTCTCCGCGCTTGAAGCTGTAAACGCCCGTCACCTGGACTCTGTACACCCGGCCGACAAGCAGCGGTTCTGGGGTAAACACCTCCCGCCCGTCAGCCGCCAGCGCGAGCGTTCGGTGCTCTGGAGTCCCTGTCGCAGGCGGGGTAGCTGTGACTTTGAGGCGCCGCCAGAGTTCCCATAGCGCGAGTGCAAGTGCGGTGACGATGCAGGCCGACACCAACAAAGCTACGAAGTCGAGATTCTCGTCCATTTCACTCTCCTGGAAGCCCGTTCGCGAACGGGCGCGGGGAATCGCATCTGAAGAGAAGGGAGCGCCACAGCAGGCCGGCCGCGAGCGGCGGATGCGGGTGCGCCGGATTCAGTTGGAGGGTGGCACGCAGACGGACGGGCGCCAGGCCTTGACAATCCCTATTGATTCCTGAGGCCCGCTGCCTGATGATGAAGACGACGACCAACACCAAATTCCTCCTTGGCTGATGGGCTTAAGGGTTTGGTGCGTCACCGCCGGACGCGG
Organism: Candidatus Polarisedimenticolia bacterium; assembly: GCA_036001465.1. Classification (NCBI taxonomy): domain Bacteria; kingdom Pseudomonadati; phylum Acidobacteriota; class Candidatus Polarisedimenticolia; species Candidatus Polarisedimenticolia bacterium. The sequence continues at coordinate 221,686 of DASYUH010000032.1, read as the reverse complement.
GAGCCTAGAACTCTCCGTCCGGTTTTCCTTTGTGGTGGACACGCACCGGAACGCGAACATCCGCAATCAAGGCGGACCGCGCACGGGGGTGCGCGATGCGTCGGTGTGGGTAGGAATAGAAAAGCGCCGCATGAGATGCTCCAAGCGGTGAGCGCGAGGCGAACAGGTACAGTCCGCTTTACCAACTCACCACGATGAAACTTCTCACACGACGTTCTGAGGGCACCTCGCCATCCCTGATGGCCGAGATGAAATGGCCTTAACTCAAGCCCCGTCGCGTGCCCAACCACCCACGATCGTGCTGTGGGCTTCCAAAAGCAATCACGGCCTATCCTTGGGACTGCACTTCACACCTATCCGGAGCTGAGCGCCTCACGCTCAACGTCGTAGGTGGTCACAGTCCCTTTGTCGTTCACTCCCCCCTCGGGATTCCCATTGGTTCGGGGGCGTGCGCACCATGGTAAGCGGTCAACCATGTCGAACCCTGCGCTTTGATAAGGGGGTGACCTTTCCGGTTTTGGCTCCCTGCGCCGGCACGGGCAGGTAATGTCGGTACGCCGCCAGTTGCTTATGGGCCGTAACCGCGAGACGAAGTCGTTGTTCCCCTAGCTTGTTGGTGCCAGGAAGGGTCCTGACTTGAATGACCCAGCCGCGTCTTTCATCGACAGGCAAACAGCATGCGATTCGATCGATGCAGTATTCAAGTTCCTTCCGGCCCGGCCACTTCGTAGAGATCGGGAACCACCCTCGCGGATCGACGCTGTCGTACACGGTGCGACCTTCACCGCGCCGGGGCGTGATGTCCCCATGAAAGTCCGCGCCCGGTTTGGGCAGGTAGATCGCGTCGAATTCCCTTTTGGTTTCCGGAATAACCTGGTCAGCACGAAAGACGAGCTGTGCAAGCGCCGCCACCTTACCGTTGAGATGGAGTTTCCCGAGAACAAGGGGGGACTCATGATCCGGGAATCCGTAGAGCCGTTTGACGTGTTCTAAGAAAGGCGCGCGCGACAGTCGAGCTGCCCACCGGTCCTCAGGCGGCTTGCTGGAGTTGATGCGGTGAAGCATCCCATCCGCGTGACGCTTTACCGCGACCCAGCCGGGGTTCTGCGCCCGGTGACGGCGTTGGTCCTCCCTGTTATTCGCCTGCTTAACAGGGTCTTCCCTGCGTCTCTTGTTGCGGGCATCAACTGCGCAAGACGTATCTGGACAGAATTGTTTTTGTCCAGGCGGAAGAGGATTGCCGCAATGTTCGCAATCCTCACGCTTTCGAGTTTTGGGGCGTGTCTCCATGTAGCCTCCTCTTCATGGTGACGCGCCGTCAGAACTTCGACGGGCCAGGAGCGAGGTGGCTAGACCTCGCTCTTGGCGAATACTATACGCCCGGAACGATGGATCGGTCGGCGTAAGGCAGGTACATGATGAACAGAGCCCGCTGAGATGTCAGCGGGCTCTACGTTCTTCTATGTCGAAGAGGCGTCTAGGAGAATCCTCGGCGCCTCGCGTGCTGTTATTGGCCGTACGAGGTCCTACGTGCCAGATGGGCTCGAGGATAGCTGCCGGCCGTGCGAGATCGTACTGGCTCGCCGTCGTAAACCAAAACTGGCGTAGGCCGCGCTGCCTGTCGTCTACCCGTGCGAGGGTCTTTCGGATGGCAGCCATCCGCCTTTCGGAAGTGCAGACGAAAAGCACGAGCCGGTTTCTAGGGTTGTCGTACTTTTGATTGTAGGGTGAAGTATCGCCAAAGTACCACCAGTAAGACAGGAGCTTGGCGAGGATGCGAGGATGCTCCTCGGTACCACGGTCAGCTTCGAGAAAAAAGTTTCGGCGTACCCCAGCGTCGTCAACCGCGAAATATCCGTCCGGAGCGACGCGGTGGACTCTCTCCTCACCGTCAGGGTACCGGACTCTGACGGAGTCCCGAAGCGCCTCCTCGTCTGCCCAGCCGAGATGCTCGAGGTGTGAGTGCTGCTCCAGGGCGAGCTCCAGTGTGGCCCTGAACGTAGATACCATGAGTCGGTGCTCCATGAACCAGTGCATGGTAGCGTTCTGACTTGGATCCCAATTCACGTCGTGCGGCGATAGGCCATCTGCACGACAGAGCGCCTGCACTCCTGCGGAGTCCAGGGCGTAGGTAACCTTTGGCGACCCGAGGCCCGTTTCTGGGACTCCTCCCCGAACGCGAAGTTGGGGGAGAAGCCGGGCCACCAGACCATGATGGAACATGCCCTGCAAGCGTTTAGCGATCTGCCGCTTTGAGCCGGGGATGAGTGCGATGATGTGGTCGCTAGTGACGAAGCGATAGCTATGGACCAATCGAAGTATCGCTTGGTCGCGTTCGGTCAGTTCGAACCGACCGAACTGGTCCGGGTCGCGCTTGTATCTTGGAAGGCGCCTCGGTTTGGATTCATGCTCCATGCTAGTGCTTTATAACTCCCGCGACAGAGGCTTTCGCCGGCGATCTCGCCGTAAGGCAAATTGACCCCGGCCCGCCTCCGCGCGGGATGAATTAGTTTTTGCGGCGGTTGTGTCCGGCAGCGGCGAGCGAAAGCGAGCAGCGCCGACACCCCGATTTTCGAATCCGTAGCCCCATTCGGGGGCGAAGGACGAGACCTGCCCCGTGCTCTACAAGGGGCGGTCGAAGCCCGAGGTCCAGTGCGGTGTCAGCCGCACCGAGGGAAGAAAATCGGGGTGGCGGCGCGTAGCGTCCGACACAACCGCCGCAATTAGGCTGAGCTGAGCCATTTCTGGCGAAGCGAAGAGCCGGTGACCCTTCATATCTTGGTATGAAGGGCTTTTTGTAGCCTTCGCACGGTCACGTCCGTGACCTGTGCTTCAGTCGTACCCGTATGAAACGGCCTTCCCCGGGCATCAAGCCGGGCAATGGTGCAAGCATGAGACCCGCCTTACACTCCAAATGCAGTGTCCAATGGCGCCGGAATCGTTTATAAAAATGCCATGAAGCAGTCGGACTCCTCTCTGCCAGAAGCGGACGAACCAGACACAGCGGGGTCGTCGGAAATGGTGCCGACGGAGCCGCTGAGGGATGTCAATCCTCGGACCGCCGGGTGCGTGCCGAGGTCGGTAGGCGTGGTCGTAACCACCCTCGCTGAACTCCCCGACCGGGCCTTGGTGGACGAGCGGGCGTTATCTGCGGCGCTCTGCGTTAGCAAGCGGACAGTTCGAAGAATGGTCGCTCGCCATGAACTCCCGCCTCCGGTCCGGTTCGCCGGCCGTTCGACCTGGCAGGTAGGCCGCGTGCTCGCATGGTTCGAGGCACGTGCGGACCGGCTGGCCCGCGATGCGCAGCGTGCTGCTAGGTCGCTTCATGATACGGAGAACCGGTTATCATGACCGATAACAGTTAGGGGAAGGGAAACGGAGAGACGCCATGCCATACGTGTTTCAGACGAAGGACAGGAACGGGAAGCCCCATCCTCGGTTTCGATTCCAGTACACGGCCCATGATGGACGCAGGAGAACGGCTCTGGGAACAACGAGTCGCTCGGGTACAGAGAAGCTCGCGCTCCACGTGCAAACTGAGCAGGACGCGATTCGCAATGGATGGAAGCCGGCGCCCAAGCCCTCTGACCTCCCGAGGGCTGTCGCGGGGGTGATTTCAGAGTACCTGGCCTGGGGTCGATCGCAGGGCGGTCGCGCTGGACATGCTTGGGGCGTGACTCACGCGCGGATGCGCAAGGCGCATCTGAAGTGGTGGAAGGACACGCTCGGTTTAGAGACTCTCGGGGACCTGCCGGGGTCTCTGCCTGAGGTAGAGAAAGCGCTTCGTGAGTTGGAGTCGGACGGCAAGTCCGGCAAGACCGTCCAGAACCGTGCGGAAGCCTTGGCCGCGTTCTGCGACTGGTCGGTTTCTCGCGGCTACTTGGAGAGTGACCCGCTCGGGGGCCTCGCGGCTTTCGATACGTCGCCGCGGACTAGGAGACGGGCAATGACCGGCGATGAGATAGCTCGCCTTCTGCGCTCCTGTGCTCCGCACCGACGTCGCGCCTATCAATTGGCGTGCGCTTCCGGGTTGCGTGCCGGCGAGCTGCGCGCCCTCAGAGTCCGTAATCTCGACCCTGCCCTGTGTGGCGTTCATCTCGAGGCTTCGTGGACGAAGAACCGGAAGGCGGGGTTTCAGCCCCTGCCAAGCTGGCTCGTAAAGCAGCTTCACGAGGCTGTGAAGGACAAGGGACCGGAAGAGGCACTTGCCTTCGTTCCGAGCCATCCTGGGCGTGACCTGGACCAAGATCTAAAGTGGGCCGGCATTGCGAAGTGGTCCTCCGAGGGGAAGATCGATTTTCATGCCTTCCGTACGGCGTTTGTCAGCTTGATTCTCGAAGCCGGCGCCTCGGCAAAGGAAGCCCAGGTCCTGGCGCGGCATTCGACCGCAAACCTGACTATGAACGTCTATGGGCGGGCTCGGAAGGATCGGCTCGTTGAGATGACAGAGGTCGTTGGGCGTTCCCTGAAGGTCGCCAGCACAACAGGAGCACAACGCGAAACCGGTGCCAAAGCAAGTCGTAACGGAAACAGGGGTTTAGTAGGTTTGGCCGCGGGTTCGACTCCCGCCGCCTCCACCACTCAATTTGCTGATAACAAGGGGCGAGATCTTGGACGCGGGAACTGACCTCGCCGTCTCCATGGGGACGTGTATATGCCTGGTGCCTGGCGGAGGTGACTCCCTTACCTCAATCGCAGTGCCTCGATGAGCGCCGAGAGCGCGGCGGGTAGCTGCCGTCGACCGGGGTAGTAGAGGAAAAGCCGGCGCCACGTAATGGCCGCGGTCGCGTTCAGGCAATTCAACGCCCTGGGCCCACCGGAATGACATAGTCTTCCTGGCTACCTACCCATGGCCCACCGACTCGCGTGCCTACGCATCGCCGAACCCGTTGCCGGTGCCGTCGCCAGGCTCGCGACCAGCCCATGCGGGCTCACCCCTTACCGGGAGGGATTTGCATCCGCTGGACAACTCAAGATGTTTCACGGAGGCATCGCCTCCTCCTATCCGCTTCGACCAGCCTTGCCTGGTCGCACTGAACTTCCTATGGGCTGTCCGCCCGACGAGGATGAGGCCATCCGACTGCTCGCTGGGATGTGACGGCACATCATGCGCAAGCCCGGACCTGCTCCCCGGCAACCGGCGAGACGCCTGGAGGTGCCGCGACGCCTCCCGGGCCGGCAGAAGCTTGCCCGCGCTCAGATATGGCTGCTCACGGTTGGGTGGCGTCGTAGAGCTGGCCGTCGTCGATCGCGCCCGTCTCCGCCTTCATCCTGCGGGGCACGCCGACGCGGACCGATCCGGTGCAGCTCCCTCCCTGCCCATCGCTGATCATGAAGGACACCTCGTAGACCCGGCCGTCTCCGTCACCGGCCCGCTCCGCCCGGAGCAGGACCGTGCTGCCCTGAAGCACGGCGTCCGGGCTCGTGTCACCGTCGCCGAGGTCGTTCACAGGCTCGTCCTGCGTCACCCCGGTGATGGTGATCGCCACCTGACCGTTGCTCGTGTCCGTCACCCCGAGGATCTCGACGGGCAGCAGCTTGTGGTTCGGCGGCCAGAGAAGCGCCCGGCTCGGCTGCGCCAGGTTGCAGGCCGGTGAGTCGTTGACGTTCAGCACGTTGATGCGGACTTGGTGCGGACCGCCCGTGGCCATCCCGTCACTCACGACGAGCTCGAGGACGACCGTCGCCCCGTCAGGCCCCACCGCGGGGGCCGTGAAGCTCGGCGTCGGACTCCCGGGGTTCGAGAGGGTGACGGGCGGTCCGCTCACCTGGCTCCACGCGTACGTCAGCGGGTCCCCGTCCGGGTCGCTGCTCTCGGCGCCGTTCAGCGTCACGGGGCTGCCTTCCTCCTTCGTCTGATCGGCCCCGGCGTTCGCGATCGGGGGGTGGTTCACCTGCTCGACCGTCACCACAACCTCGTCCGTGCTCGTGAGCTGGCCGTCCGAGACCGTGACCTGGAAGGTCAGGACCGCGCCGCCGCCCACGCCGCCGGGCAGCAGAGGCGCGGTGGACGTGGCCTGGGTCGTCGCTGCGTCGTCCAGAACCACGGCCGGCCCGCCTGTCTGTGTCCACTGGTAGGCGACGAGGGGGTCTCCGTCGGGATCGAAGCTGTTGACGGCGCTCAGCGTGACCGGGCTCTCCTCGCTGACGTTCTGGTCGGCCCCTGCGTCGGCCACCGGGGGGTGATTGGCGTTCCGCACGCTGATGTCCACGGTGTCGGTACTGGAGACCCCGCCGCTGCTGACGGTGAGATGGAAGGTGAGAGTCTGATTGGCGCCGAGTCCGCCCGGCAGGAGGGGTGCCGTGAAGCCTGGCGTCGGGCTCGTCGCGCTGGAGAGCAAGACCGCGGGGCCTGCGATTTGTGACCAGGCGAAGCTCAGGCCGGACCCCGTGCTCGCCGAGCCGTCCAGCGTGACGACAGTGCCCTCGTCCACGGTCTGGTCCGGCCCGGCGTTCGCCACCGGGATCGGCTCGGATCCGCCCGCCGATCCCGGCCCACCCGGGTCGCGGATCGTGCCATTCGCCGTACCGTCGAGATCGCCCACGCCGCCGTCGGTCATGGTGAGCTCGAGGGTCTTGCTGCCCTTGACGACGCACGGCACTTGCAGACACAGGTTCGCCCACACCCCGTTGTTGTCCACCTTCCAGTACTGAGGCGGCAACGGCACCGCGGACGGAAAGTCCATGCGAATCGTTACCATCTGACCCGGCGTCAGGTCGCCGATCGTCCACCCGAAGAAGCCGAACGGGAAGGTCACGCCCGCCGGTTTGCCGGCTGTGGGCAGGCTGCTTTCGCTCACGGCCTGGAGGTTGATCAAGGCGCCCGCGCTCGTCTCGAAGCGCACTGGACCGGCGCCCGTCGCCGACTCGGCCTGGACGACTCGAGATCGCGTTGCCCACAGCTCAGTCCCGTGGATCCCGTCCGTGGCCTGGAAGAAGAGCGTCCCGTTCACGTTCGTCAGGTTGCTCGGATTCGAGTCGCCGGCGCCGGGATTGATGTCCGCCACGAGCACGGTGCCCGCCTCCGACCCATCGCTCATCCACAGCTCGAGCCCGTGGATCCCGTCCGTGGCCTGGAAGAAAAGCGTCCCGTTCACGTTCGTGAGGATGCCGGGATTCGAGCTGCTGGGGCCGGGATAGATGTCCTTCACGAGCACGGTGCCCTCCTCCGTGCCGTCACTTTTCCACAGCTCGGCCCCGTGACCCCCGGCCTGAGTCCCGTCACTGACCACGAAGAACAGCGTCCCGTTCACGTTCGTCAGTCTGCTGGGGCTAGCCCCGGTCGGGGGCTGGATGTCCTTCACCAGCTGAGTGCTACCCTCCGACCCGTTGCTCCGCCACAGCTCGCGCCCGTGGACCCCGTCATCCGCCGTGAAGAACAGCGTTCCGCTCACATTTGTCAGGCCGCCGACAAGCGCGCCTCCGACGATGTTGGGGGGGTTGATGTCCTTGACCAGCCCCCTCAAGGTAAAGAGATCGAACACGTTCAGGTGGTACACTCCATCAAGAATCCAATTGACCAGCCCGAAGTACAGCGTCCCGTTGACGTTCGTCAGCTCGTAGGGAATCGAGGACCAGCCGGGGACGGGGGTGAAGTCCGCCACGAGCTGGGTACCCACCTCCGTCCCGTCGCTCGTCCACAGCTCGCGCCCCTGGACCCCGTCATCGGCCGGGAAGAACAGCCTCCCGTTGACGTTCGTGAGCAGCGCGGGCCCCTGGGTAAGCGAACTGCCGGCGCCAAGGTTGATGTCCTCCACGATAAGGGTGCCCGCCGCCGTGCCGTCGCTCATCCACAGCTCGCGCCCCTGGAGGCCGTCATCGGCCGTGAAGAACAGCACACCGTTGACGTTTGTCATGTTCTGCGGGAACGCCGTGCCGGCGCCGGGGTTGATGTCCTTCACGAGAACCGTGCCCGCCGCCGTGCCGTCACTCTTCCACAGCTCGAACCCGTGGACCCCGTCGGCGGCCCGGAAGAACAGCGTCCCGTTGACGTTCGTGCCCTCGAGCCCTTGGGGAAGCGAGTCGCCGGAGGGGTAGATGTCCTTCACCAGCACCGTGCCCCCCGCCGTCCCGTCGCTCTTCCACAGCTCGAGCCCATGGACCCCGTCATTGGCCGCGACGAACAGCACCCCGTTCACGTTGACACCGGCCCCGAAGACCGAGCTGCCGCCGACGGGGTTGATGTCCTTCACCAGCGCGACCGTCGGCGCGATGACCGGCGGCGTTTCGTCGAGGATCGTGATCGACGTGACCGGATGGAGCTCGTTCCAGGACTGGTGCATGTCCGCGACCCATCGACCGCAGACCTCCACCGTTGTCCCTATCCGAAGCTTCTCGAGCGTCGGCAGGAAGAGCCCGCGATCCGCCAGCGGGATCTCGATGTCGAGTCCACTCGGAGGCTCCGACCCACCAGGGCCCGGCTGGAAGTTGTGGTAGTTGGTCAGACTCTCGATGGCGGGACCGGGGCCCAGCTCCGGATCGGGGTTGTCGTTGATGTCGAAGCTCAGGTCACCGTCATAGCCGATGCTGAGCCCGACGATCGGACCGGTCGCACAAATCTCGTCCGCGAGAATGTTGAGGTCACCCGCGGAGCCGGGATTGGGGAGGGTGTCGGGCGTCGAGCACTCACCGACCTCGCCTTCTGGCGGGATCACGTTGCTGCGGCACGCGGGTCTGGCCCAGCCGATGATGTCCCCCCAACGCGTGGAGCCCCCGAACTTGAAGGGCAGCAGCTGCTTCTGCAGATTGCTGTGGGCGATGATGTTTCCGGTTATGTCGCTGCCGTTGCAGTAGTAGTTCACGAAGCCGCAGGCGATGGCGCCGTCCACAGCGGCTGCGGCCAGGGCCTGTTGGGCGGCGATTAGCAGAGTCACGCCAGATCCCGGAAGCTGGAGCTCGGCGGTCGCGGCGGCGGCCTGGATCCCCGCGACGACCGCCTCGATGACGGCGGCGTCGTCCAGGGCGGGGTCCGGGAGCCCGTGATGGCCTGGTAGCGCCGCCTCGATGGCGGCGTGCGTGAGGTAGAGGGGCAGATCGAAGGGTGGGATGCCCAGGGCCGGAACGCCGCAGGCGGTGCTCAGTAATCCATGCGTGGGCTCCAACGCGTAGAACTGGTCCGGGACGATGTTGTTGTATGGCAGGCCTGTCGCGACCGAGATCGCGTTCGTCATCGCGATACAACCCGACAGCGGAACCGGATTGACGCTGACGGCCGCCGCGGCAAGAACGCCAGCGCCCGCGAACCGCGGCCCCACGTTCGACAGGTCCCAGCCATTCGGAAACTTCGTCGTGTCGGAGTAGTTGGAGTCGATCGCCTTGCAGTCCGAGATCATGTCACTCGGCGAGTCCCCGAGGAGACAGATGTATTGGGCTCCATTGATCGTGCAGCCCTCATCCTGGACCCAGCAGCTGCCGATGCTGATCGTTGCCCGCACGGTCGACGAGCCCGGGCTGCTCGCGCGGATGGGGTAAGAGCCGGGGGAGCCGAACACGTCGATGGAGGCCCCGGCGAAGCTCCCGGCCGAGTCGGTCGCGACCGTCGTCCCGGCCTCGCCCGACTCCTTCGTGCCGTTTCCGTTGGCGTCGAACCAGACGACGACGCTGACGCTCGGATCGAACCCCGACCCTTTGACCTTCACGGTCTGACCCGACCCGAACCTGCTCGGCGTCGCAGAGATCGCGGGAGAGGTTGCCGCGTCCGTCCCGACGGCCCCGCCCAGGTAGATGCGGCTCCCGGCCAGGGCAACTGCTAGCGAGACAACCAGCGCGTATCGATGACGATGGAGCCAAGAGACGGACGACATGACCGATCCTCCTCTGGGCGCGATGGCTCCCCACATGCGAGGCGTCGGTCTCGCGGATGGAGTTTTTGTGATGGACGCCGGCTGCACTCCAGGCTCTACGAACCCACGCCCCTGGAACCGCCCGAGGTTGCCCCCTCCTCGACCGAGTGCGCGCCGTGTTTCCTCAAACCGCAGCTTGAGCAGCCATATACCGCGAAAAGAATGGCCCCGCAACCGGTTTTCGGTGAGGCGGAAAGGCTTTGGTTTGGATGGAAACAGGCCGACCCGTCCGGGCGCCGCCCTGCGACGGCGCAACAGCGCCCGGGCCGCGCCGAGGTCGTCGCTCCGGACGAAGGTGGACCGTCCCGGGCTATCGGGAGACCCTGTTGTTTGAGACCAGAGGTGCCAACTCCGTCTCCAACATATCTCCAAGACTCGGGAGGACTCCAGAGCACAAGACGTCGACACGGCGATCTACACGCACGTCCTGAATCGGGGTGGGCGGGGCCTGCTGAGCCCGCGAGACCGCATGCTGGTGACGACTGACCGCCAGGAGGCGGTCCGTCCGCGGCTGCCCGGCGCGGCCAAGGTGAATTCCCGCTGTTGCCACGTCTTCGCGTTGCCGCCTTCAGCACCGAGCCCAGCGAGCTGGATCGCGCGACCAGTCCCCGTGTGGCTGGCAATAGCTCCTGTCGGCCGTCTCCAACATATCTCCAAGACTGGGGAGCACTCCAGAGCACAGCAGAGCACTCCAGAGCACAACGAATTGACAACAAGGCAACGAATTTCCAGCCAGTTACGACGAAAAGTCGCGCGCCATCAGCCAGTTAGCGTTTTGGGGCGGCGCGGGTTCGACTCCCGCCGCCTCCACCAATTATTTCTTCGGGCAGTCGGGGCTTGGCCAATCTCGTCGAGTGACGCCAAGCGGATGGACACCAAGCTCCCGGCACGCGCCGGACCACTGGCTGACCCGTCCGCGGCGTACGCGATCGCGTTGGTGGCGCGCCTTATGTGAATCGCTGATTACTTTGCAGCCCCTCATCCGTTCTGCTAGCCTTGCGGGATACGGCAACCGCCTCGCGGTGAGGATCACCCGTTCCGAGGATTGCCCTGTGGAGAGTCTGCGACGATGAGACGATCAATCCTGATCCCAATCCTGCTGGTGCTTGCGCCCAGGGCTCTCGACTCCCTGGCGGCCGAGTCGCCCGTCCTGGGCGACCTGAGCAAGGTCGGCACCGTCGAATTCCCGACCTCGTGCAGCGCGAAGGCGCAGCCCGAGTTCCTGCGCGGTGTGGCGCTGCTGCACTCGTTCTTCTATGAGGAAGCGCGGCGCGTGTTCACGTCGGCGGCCACGCTGGACCCTTCCTGCGCCATGGCGCACTGGGGGGTGGCCATGACGTATTACCACCCGATCTGGGCGCCTCCGACCGACGACGAGCTCAAGGCGGGGCTCGAGGCGATCTCGAAGGCCCAAGCCGCCGGGACCGTCAGCGAGCGGGAGCGCGACTACATCGGGGCCCTGGCCGCTTTTTATGATGCCGCGAAGGAGACCGCCACGGGTCCGGCTGGACAGAGCTGCCACGGGCCGACGGATTACCGCACCAGGCGGGCCGCTTTTTCGCAGGCGATGGAGAAGGTCCACGCCAAATACCCGGCCGACGTCGAAGCGGCGGCCTTCTACGCCCTGTCGCTGATCCTGTCGAGTCCGAAGGAGGAGGACCTCCCGATCCAGTTGAAGGCCGCCGGGATCCTGGAGCCGCTCTGGAAGAAGAACCCGAACCACCCGGGCCTGGTGCACTACCTGATTCATGCGTACGACTATCCGTCGCTGGCTCCGAAAGGCCTCGCGGCCGCCGATCAGTACGCCAGCCTCGCCCCGTGGGTCCCGCACGCGCTTCACATGCCGTCGCACATCTACACGCGCCTCGGCATGTGGCAGAAGTCGATCGACGCCAACCTGGCGTCCTCCCAGGCCGCCAGGGAGTATTCCCGCAAATACCATCCCGACGCGGCGAACTACAACGAGCTGCACGCCCTCGACTACCTGGCGTACGGGTATCTGCAGACGGCCCAGGACGCCAAGGCTCGAGAGGTGGCGGACCGGCTGGCGAAGATCGCCAGGACGTACCCTGAGGTGGACTTCGCGGTGGCCTACGCCGCCGGGGCGATCCCGGCGCGTCTGGTCGTCGAGCGTCAGGCCTGGCAGGAAGCCGTCTCCCTGGCTCCGCCGCGCCAGGCTCTCGTGGAGAAGTTCCCCTTCGATGCCGCGCACGTCGAGTTCGCCCGCGCGCTCGGGAGAGTGCGCACCGCTGACGCGCCCGGCGCCCGCCAGGCGATGGCGAAAATGAAGGAGCTTCGCGACGCCAGCAGCCACCCCAGCGCCACCTTCTTCCGCAGGCAGTTGGAGCTGCAGATGCTTGCCGTGGCCGGCTGGATCGCATGGTCGGAGAGCCGTCACGACGAGGCGATCGCCCTTCTTCGCTATGCGGCCGATGAGGAGGACGCGCTTGGCAAGCACCCGGTCAGTCCCGGCGCGATCGTTCCGATCCGCGAGCTGCTGGGCGATCTGTATCTGGAGCTGAAGCGGCCGGATGACGCGCTGGCCGCCTTCGAGCGGTCGCTGCAGATCAATCCGGGCCGCTATCGTGCGACGGCCGGCGCCGCGCTCGCGGCCGAGCGTGCCGGCAAGGCGGAGACGGCGCGCGAGCACTATCGTCGGTTGCTGGATCTCGCCAAGGACGGAGACGGCCAGCGGCCGGAGATGGCCCGCGCGAAGGCGTTCCTCCAGGCGGACTCCTCGCGCGTCACGAGCCGGTAGAAACCCGCGGAAGCGCTTGCGGCCGCACGGGCTGGGCTCCCGCCGCCTCAACCAGCCGCGCGGCGCAGGAGACGAGTCGCCCGCCATCGATATCCATCCGCTGCCGCGCCAGTCGTTCGCCAGGCGCGTGATGCAGCCTGGGAAGTCGCCGTGAGCGTCCAGCTCCATGGCAAGGGGACAGCAGGACTGCTACTTCTTCTTCAGTTCAGCGGGCCAATTCACCACCAGAGTCATGGGCACGGAGTTTTGCGCCTGTGTGGCGGTGTTCACCAGAAACCGCTGGCCGTCCGGTGTGACGTCGAAGACGTTTCCCGGTCGCTGCGAGCGAATCTCAAAGAGCTGTTGCGTGCCTCCCACCTCGAACGTATCACCGCGGACGCTCACCGCAGCCGCCATGATGCGTTCGCCCGGACCATCAAAGAAAACCTCTCTCCCGGTGCCGGACCAGCGGGGCAGAACGCCGCCGCTGGTGGAAACCTGCCACTTTCGTCCCGGCCCGGGGAAGGAAGTGACATACACCTCGCCCCGTCCCGACTCATCCGAGGTGTAGGCGATCCAGCGCCCATCGGGGGAAAAGACGGCCTCGAGCTCGCGGAACGGAGTCTGGAGCACAGGGATCGGCTTGCGGTCGCCGGATAATGGCAGGGCCCACACGTCGGACTGGGTTTTGGGGTCACCCCGGGTCTCATACAGGACATAACGGCCGTCGGAAGACCAGTCGGTGAGAATCTTATCGCGGTCATCTTCCAGGAGTGATTCCTCGATCCCGGAGCCCGCGTACGACTTGATGTACAGGTTGAATTGCCCCCTGCGGTTGGAACTGAAAGCGACGCGCGTGCTGTCCGGCGACCAGATGGGCCAACGATCCACGGCCGGATCGAAAGTGAAGCGTGACCGCAAGCCCCGTGACACTTCGTAAATCCAGATATCCGGCGGGCCCGCGCTCGGGTCCACCATGCTCACGGCGACCTTCCGCCGGTCGCGCGATATGCTGAGGTCCATGTAACCGGCCGGGTCACCCAGCGCGCCGGTCTGCTTCCCTGCACGGTCGCGCCAAAACAAATTGGACCCGACCATTTCTCCGCCAGTCTGATAGGCCAGCACTCCGGTTTGTGAGGCGGAGAACACTCCGATGGCGCTGGAGGGTTCTTCCTGAATCTGCTCGGCAAGGGGCACGGCTTCTCCAACCAGGTCGAGCCTTTCCAGATGGAAAGGCTGGGCCATCAGTGTGTTTCCGCGCAGGAAGAGCATGTAGCCCGATGCATAGGCCGCGTTGGTCTGCGTGCCAAACAGAAACTTCGGGGGGTGTCCATCCAAAGAGCCAACATGAATGCCGTTGTTCTCGTTCGAAGTGCCCAGAGCGCCGAGTCGCGCAAAGAAAAGGAAATGCCTTCCATCGGGCAGGAACTGCGGCCAGCGATGGGAGGTTTCACCGCGGGCCGTATCCACGTGAGTGACGGGCGTGGATTGGCCGCCGGTGTCCCGAACCTTGTAAAGGGGGCCGTTGGGAGTCGGAGCGAAAACGATCACGCCCTCGCGGTTCCACGTGCCGCCGCGCCCGACGACGCCCACTTCGCAGAGGGTCAGCGCCGGACCGCCACTGGCTTCGATTCGCTTCAGTTTTCCGTCCGCGAAAAAGCCGATGCTGCGGCTGTCGGGAGACCAGAAAGGCATCCCGGCGCCTGCCGTGCCGGCCAGCGGCTGCGCCGTGGTCGAATCGACAGGTCGGACGTAGAGCAACTGGATGCCGTCGGCGCCTTGCGCGGAGAAAGCAAGCATGCGCCCGTCGGGTGAAATAGTCACCGGACCCTGATTTCCCCCGCCGCTGAAACGAAAATTGCCCTTCTCCGGCGCTGGAATGAAAGCCCGCACGACCTGGGGTTCCACCGAAACGCTGCGGTAGTAGAGGACGCCCAGCGCGGCCGTGGCCGGCAGGAGGGCCGCGACGCCGACCATCCACGCGCGCTCCGCGATTCTGCGACGCGTCGAGACCACCGCCGGAACGCCGGCCTGGGAGCCCGCCTCTTCAATCCACTTCAATTCGAGCAGCAAATCGCGCGCCGTCTGCCAGCGATCCTCCGGGTCCTTGGCCAGGCACTTGCGTATGGTGCGGTCGAGCGCGGGGGGCGTCATCGGCGCCAGCGTGCTGATCGGCTCGGGATCCCTCTCCAGGATGGCCGAGGCCACGCTGAGCGAACTCTTGCCCGGAAAGGCGCGGCGCGCGGTGACCATCTCGTAAAGCGTAGCGCCGAAAGCGAAGAGGTCGCTGCGCGCATCCACGTCGCGGCCCTCCACCTGTTCCGGCGACATGTACTGGAAGGTGCCGACAATCATGCCGTGCTGCGTGACGGGCGAAGTCCTGGTCGGCGCGACCGTGAGGTTCGAGCCGGGCGCGATCGGCGCGCCGGCCTTGGCCAGGCCGAAGTCAAGCAGCTTGGCGCCGGCGGTAGTCAGCATGATGTTGCCGGGCTTCAGGTCGCGGTGCACCACACCTTGGCGGTGCGCCTTGTCGAGCGCGTCGGCAATCTGGATGCCGTACTTCAGCACCTGCGCCAGGGGCAGCGGGCCCCTCTCCAGGCGCACCTCAAGCGTTTCGCCCTCGAGGAATTCCATCACCAGGTAGTCCGTACCATCCTGGCTGCCGACGTCGTGCAGCGTGCAGATGTGCGGGTGGTTCAGGCTGGAGACCGCTTTGGCTTCGCGCTCGAAACGCTGGCGCAGCAGCGGATCGCCGGAAAGGTGCGTGGGAAGTATCTTGACGGCGACCGTGCGGTCGAGCCGCGGGTCGCGCGCTTTGTAAACCTCTCCCATGCCGCCGGCACCGAGCGGCGCTGCTATTTCGTATGGGCCGAGCTTGGTTCCGGGCGACAGGGGCATTGAGTTCGGCGGATTATAGAACAAAGGACGGGTTGACGGATTGGCTGGTAGATAGAATCGAGCAGGGCGTGAAGGACAAACGCGTTGGGAGCCAGCTGTCAGCCGGCTGCGACGAAAAGTCGTGCGCCATCAGCCAGTTAAGCGTTCTGAGGTGGCGCGGGTTCGACTCCCGCCGCCTCCGCCACTTGACCTACTGAGAACAAAGGGCGAGATCTTGGACGCGGGAACTGTCCCCGCCGCCTCCACCACCTGTCACGTTCTATGACTTGCTCCCATCCGCCTCCGCGACCACGCCGACGATGGCCAGAGCCGGCGCGGTCGGCAGACGACGGAGGAGCGCCGGCTCACCGGCACACCCCTGTATCCCGGGGAACGCCCGACGAGCCTGAGCCGAAGGTGCCGGTCCCGCAGGCGTTCGACGCCCTGACGAGGTAGTAGAAGCCTGTTCCAGTCGCGGGGATCGTTTCGTCGGTCAGGGCCCTCGCCGGCGCGTCGCTCGCGAGGCAGGTTTCCGCGGAGCCCGAACCCGTAGGCAGCTGCGACAGCGCCCCCCGCATAACCTCGTGACGGGCGCCGCTGCCCGACCCGGCGACGGCGCTGTTCCATTCGAGAAGCGTGCCGGAACGGAAGCGCACGCCGCCGACCTCGCGCGGGACCGCGAACGCCGTCCCGTCGGCGGGAGCGCAGTCGAGCTCGTCGCGCATGCCGTCGCGGTCCGCGTCGGGGTAGTCGGCATCGTTCACGTGCCAGACGACCTTCGCGTCGCTCTGGCTGGCCGAGAGGACGTCCATGTCCCCGTCGACGTCCAGATCCGCCGCGAAGACCGAGCGGGCCCCCATGGCAGACGTGGAGATGGCGCGCTCGGTCCACGACGGAGGCGAGCCGCCGTCGTTTTCGTACCACGCGATCGTGTTGTCGAAGAACGAAGCGGACAGGATGTCCACGTCGGCATCGCCGTCGAGGTCCGCCGCATAGACCCCCGTGGCGAAATCGGCCGTCGTCGAAACGAGGTGCGTGGTCCAGTGGGGCGGGAGACTGCCGTCATTCTCGTGCCAGGCGATCTGGTCGCTCTCCTGGCCCGCCGAGAGGACGTCCGGGTCGCCGTCGCGGTCCACGTCCAGGACGGCGATGGCGTTCGCCGAGACCGGAAGGGTGGGGATGACACGCCGCGTGAAGGTGGGCGGGGAGCCTCCGTCGCTGTCGAACCAGAGAAGGCCGGCGACGACGTCGAGGTCGCCGTCCTGGTCGATGTCCGCCGCCTCGACCGATTCGCCGGCCGCGGCCGATATGACATGGGGCGTCCAGAAGTTGCCGAAAGCGCCCGCGTTCTCGAACCAGACGACCTGGCTGTCGAAACCGGAGGCGGAGATGGCGTCGTTGTCGCCGTCGCCGTCCAGGTCCGCGGCCCACACGTCCACCGCCAGGCGCACATCGAGGGTGATCGGCATCGGGGTCCAGGTCCGGCCGTCGCCGCCGTTCTCGTACCAGGCGATCTCGTCCCTGTTGAACGCCGCCGACAGGAAATCGATGTCGGCATCCCCGTCCACGCGGCAGGCGACGGCCGCCTCGGCGCCGTCGGCGAACTCGGTGAGGATGTGCTCGACCCAGGGACCGGGCGGACGCCGACCGTCGTTCTCGAACCAGGAGATCCGCCCGCTGTAATTGGCGGTGTAGATGTCCAGGTCCCCGTCCCGGTCGATGTCTTCCGTGCGGACGTCGAACGGCAGCAGTCCGTTGATGATGGAATTGATGAGCCGCTTGGTCGAAAAGGTCGGCGGCACGGCGGAGATCGCGACGCCGGCGGAGGCGATGACCGCGATCGGGATCGCGAACCAGAGGCGACGAAGCAAGTCCCGTAGGCTCATCATGACGCTCTCAACGGACGGCCGCCCGTCAGCATACTCCCGCCGGCCTGCCGGATGCAGGCCGCCGGGAACGCCCCCATCGTCGCCCTGCTGCGATCTCTCAGGGCGTGATGCAGCCGAACAGATCGAAGGTGGCCGAGACCGGCGCGGACCGGTTGCCCGCCTCGTCGACGGCGACGACCTCGAAGCGATTCGGCCCGTCGACGATGCCGTATTCGATCACCTGAGTGTACCCGAGCGTCGTGCTGTCGATCCGGACGCCGTTCACGGACCGCGCCCCGACGCGGGCGCGTTGACAAAGTTTCACAATCGTTCACGCCGTTTCCTCCCTCGACCCGGGCCAGCCCGCTGCCGTCGGTGCCGACCCAGAGCGCCCCCGACCGGTCGGCGTAGAGCGTCCGCACGATGTCGCTCGGAAGTCCCTCTTTCGCCGTGAGCGCCGTGAAGGCCCCGTCCCGCATGCGGGTGAGGCCGCCGCCGTACGTCCCGATCCAGAGGCTCCCGTCGCGATCCTCGGCGAGCGCCGCCAGCGCGACGCAGGCCGTCGCCAGGCGGAACGCGCGCTTCGGAGCCTGTCCCATCGGCGATCCTCGCGGCAAGCCTCCGGAGGAGCCGCCCCGCCGCGCGCAGGGCCGGGCGCGGCGGACCTCCCCGCGCCGCGGCAAAGGATCTCGCTCCTCGACGTGAAGGCTTCGGGTCCTATCCTACGGCCGGGGACGGGTGGGCGGTCAAGCCGGAAGGCCGCGCCCCCGGGGCGCCAGCCGGCGAAACGACGAGCGGGAGACTCAGGCCTTCGCGGCCCACGTGTAGCCCAGCTTCGAGAGCGGCAGGGCCCGGACGCGCTTGCCCGTGGCGGTGAAGATGGCGTTGGCGACCGCGGGAAGGACCGGAGGCAGAGCGGGCTCGCCGAGTCCCGTCGGGGGGTTGTCGGTCTGCAGGAAGTGCGTCTCGATGGCGGCGGGCGCTTCCGAGATGCGCAGCGGGGTGTATTCGTGCAGGTTGCTCTGCACGGCGCGCCCGCGCTCGAAGGTGATCTCCAGGTTCATCAGATGGCCCAGGCCGTCGATCACCGAGCCCTGCACCTGCTGGGCCGCGCCGCTGGGATTGATGATCGGGCGCCCGACGTCGGTGGCGGTCCAGACCTTGTTCACGCTCACGGCGTTGTGGGCGTCGACCCGGACCTCGGCCACGGCGGCGCAATAACCGTAGTGGCAGAAGTGACCGCCGACGCCCAGGGCGGTTCCCTTCGGCAGCGCGCGCGAGCCCCAGCCGGACTTCGCGGCCGCGAGGTCGTAGACGCCGCGCATCCGTTTCGCGTCGAAGCGCGCGAGGGGCTCTCCGTCCGCCGCCGGCGGAAGAGCCGGACCGTCGAGCATCGCCAGCCGGAACCGTAGCGGGTCCTTTCCCGCCGCGTGCGCCAGCTCGTCGATGAACGACTGCACGACGAAGCAGACGGCGTTGTCCTTCGGAGCGCGCAGCGCGCCGGTGGGCACTCCCAGCGGCATGACCGAGGCATGCAGCGCGTAGTTCGGCACGAAGCGCGCCGGGAAGTCACTCTCCGACATGCTCGCGCCGCGCACGAAGCGCTCGCCTTCGCCGAAGCTGATGAAATGATCGCGCCAGGCGACGATCCTGCCGGCGGCATCGACCCCGCCCTTCAGGTAATGGAACCCGCCCGGGCGGTAGAAGTCATGCCGGATGTCGTCCTCCCGGGTCCACACCAGCTTGACGGGTGCTTTCGACTCCCGCGCGATCCAGGCGGCCTCGACCATGTAGTCGTTGTTCAGGCGGCGGCCGAAGCAGGCGCCGATGCGCGTCAGGTGGATCGTGATGTCCCGCTCCGGGATGCCGAGCGTTTTCGCGACCAGCTCACGGCCGGACTGCGGCGTCTGGCTGGGGGCCCAGATCTCCATCTTGCCGTCGGCGAAGCGCGCCGTGCAGTTCATGACCTCGGCGGAGGCGTGCGCGAGGAAGGGATACGTGTACGACGCCTCCAGGACCCGGGCGGCGGACTTGAGCGCCGCCTCCGCGTCGCCGTCGCTGCGCAGCGTGCGCGCGGGCGGCTGCTTGGCGAGCTCCTCCGCGCGGCGCGCGAATCCCTCGCTGCTCTGGGAGGAGGTCGCACCTTCGTCCCACTTCACCTCGAGCTTGCCTCGCGCGCTCTGGGCCGCCCACCAGTTGTCGGCGACGATGGCGACCCCGCCGAGTAGACCGGCGAGCTCCGTTCCACCCTCGACGACGAAAACGCGTCTCACCCCCGGCAGGGCCTTGATCGCTTCGAGATTGGCCGACACGACCTTGCCGCCGTAGACCGGACATTTTTCGTAGGCGGCGTAGAGCATGCCCGGCACCGTGACGTCGATCCCGAAGAGCGGCTTGCCGGTCACGATGGCGAGATTGTCGACGCCGGGGATCGGCTTGCCGATGATCGTGTAATCCTTCGGATCCTTGAGCCTGAGCGTCTTCGGATCGGGGGGCGTGAGCGTGGCGGCTCTGGCGGCCAGCTCGCCGTAGCCGATCGAGCGCTTCGTCGACCGATGGTGCACGCGCCCCGAGGCGGTCGAGCACTCCGACTCCGGCACCTTCCACCCGCCGGCCGCCGCCGCGATGAGCATCTGTCTGGCCCCCGCGCCGACCTGTCGCATCGGGAGCCACTGCTCCGGCACGGCCAGGCTGCCGCCGGCGAACTGCTCGCCGTACCTGGCCTCGTCGAGATCGGCCTGTTCGACCCGCACCGTCTTCCAGTCGACGTCCAGCTCGTCGGCGATCAGCATCGGCAGGAGGGTCTTGACGTCCTGCCCGACCTCGGGATTCTTCGCCAGGATGGTCACGGTCCCGTCGGCCGCGATGCGGATGAACGCGTTCAGAGGAGGCTGGCCCGCAGCGGGCTGCGCCTGGGCGCGCGCGCCCGGCTCGAACGACAGGCCGATCAGCATCCCGCCGCCGGCGAGGGCGCTGACGCGAAGGAAGGCGCGACGATCGATGCTCACGGTTTTCATCGGACTCAACCCTTGGCGGAGGCCGCCTTGCGAATCGCCTCGCGGATGCGCATGTAGGTCCCGCAGCGGCAGAGGGTCCCGTCCATCGCCTCGTGGATCTGCGCATCCGAAGGCTTCTTTGTCTTGGACAGCAGGGCCGCGGCCGACATGATCTGGCCGGCCTGGCAGTAGCCGCACTGGGCCACGTCCAGATCCATCCAGGCCTTCTGCAGCGGATGCGACCCGTCGCGCGACAGACCCTCGATCGTCGTGATCCGCTTCCCCTCGACGCTCGCGACAGTCGTGACGCACGAGCGCGTCGCTTCGCCGTCGACGTGCACCGTGCACATGCCGCAGACCGACATGCCGCACCCGTACTTCGTGCCTTTCAGATCGAGGATGTCGCGCAGGACCCACAGAAGCGGCATGTCCGCCGGCGCGTCGACGGTTGTGGCCTTGCCGTTCACGGTCAGCTTGATGGGCACGAGGGGTCCGGTTCTACGAAGGCTCGGGGTCGGCTCCGACCCATGCTGCCGCATCGGGGCGCTGGCAGGGCGCTCCCCGGATGAGAATGGAGACTAGCACGGGATTTCGCGGGAGACAAGAGATTCGACCGGACCCGGCCCGACCTGGCGTTGTCTTCGCCGAGATCGCCCGGGTCGACCGGGCGGCTCAGCGGGCCTGCGCGCCGCTCTCCGCCCAGCAGGCGCGCCTGACGTCTGGCTCGAAGCGGGCCCCGCCGCGGCATCCTGCCTCGAGGGGCTCGAGGTGGGCGACGACACCGTCATCATCACCTGGCTGCACTAGGCGCGGCCGCCGGTCGTGGATATCAAGCCGGCCCTTCCCCGCTTCGAGGGCTCGCCGCGATCCGGTCGCCATCCGGGGACGGTGGTCGATGCGCGCGCGAACGGGTATCGTGAATGAGGAGGGACACACGACCATGAAGCCGAGGATCACGACCCATCTGTGGTTCGACAAGGAAGCCAGGGAAGCCGGCAAGCTCTACACCTCGCTGTTCAAGAATTCCAAGGTCAAGGACACGACGACGCTCGAGGGCACTCCTTCGGGCGCCGTGGACATCGTCACGGTCGATCTCGCGGGCCAGGAGTTCACCCTCCTGTCGGCGGGGCCGCTGTTCAAGTTCACTCCCGCCGTGTCGTTTCACGTCGCCTGCCGCACCACGGGGGAGGCCGACGAGCTGTGGAAGTCGCTCGAGAAGGGGGGCTCGGTGCTGATGGAGCTGGGCCGCTACCCGTTCAGCGAGCGGTACGGCTGGCTGCATGACAGGTACGGGCTGTCGTGGCAGATCATGTTCATGGGGGACCGGCCGATCAGGCAGAAGATCACGCCCACCCTCATGTTCGTCGGGGGCGTCTGCGGCAAGGCCGAGGAAGCCATCCAGTTCTACATGTCGGTCTTCCACGACGCCCGGGTGGGGGACATCCTCCGCCACGCCAAGGGGGACGGGCCCGACCGGGAGGGGACGATCAAGCACGCCGCCTTCACGCTCGAAGGGGGGGAGTTCGCCGCCATGGACAGCGCCCGTCCCCACCCCTTCACCTTCAACGAAGCGATCTCGTTCATGGTGCACTGCGAGACCCAGAAGGAGATGGACTACTACTGGGGCAAACTCTCCGCCCATCCCAAGGCGGAGCAGTGCGGCTGGCTGAAGGACAAGTTCGGCGTCTCCTGGCAGATCGTCCCGAACGCCATGGACGACATGATGAGGTCCAAGGACAAGAAGGCCATGGCCCGCGTGACCGAAGCGTTCCTCAAGATGAAGAAATTCGACCTCGCGGCCCTGGAGAAGGCGTTCCGGGGGAACTGAGAGGGCAACTGCTCAGGGACCTTTCCCGTCGCGGCGGTGGCCGCCGTGTCCATGGTGCGGGGGAGGCTCCACGAATCCGGTGCCGATCAGATCGTGCGTGGCCGGAGCCATGGCGCCGCTCCACCAGGCGCAGGCGACCCAGGTTTCCCCTCGTGGGGGAACCGGGACGGAGACCCTGTCGGAAAGCGGGCCGCTCATCAGACGCTGGGTCTGGCCAACCACCGCGACGACCGGTCTGTCGCACGTGTTCCGGACGTAGACCGACTTCGTGCAGCCGGGTGTGAGCGCCGACGGGATCGTTTCGAGTCGCACGCAGGCGCGCGCCGCGGCACTGTCGGCGACCGGCGGTGTCCCTGAGCCCGGAGGCTCCGTCGCGATCCCCGGGCTCGGGGATGCCGGCGTTTCAGGGACCGGCTTGGCCGGCGCCA
Source organism: Candidatus Polarisedimenticolia bacterium (assembly GCA_036001465.1). NCBI lineage: Bacteria > Pseudomonadati > Acidobacteriota > Candidatus Polarisedimenticolia > Candidatus Polarisedimenticolia bacterium. The sequence continues at coordinate 199,110 of DASYUH010000032.1, read as the reverse complement.
CCTCCGTCTTCGCCGCACCGCCACCCTCCGTCTCGGATTTCGGGTCCGTCAGATCCACGTGCACGGAGGAGATGTCGGTCTGGAAATCGAAAGCCCGCCCTTCCGAGCGGAGCGCGTACGACGGCGTGGCGAGCGCCGAGCGCTGGTCGATCAGGATGACGTTGCCCCGATCTTCGCTCTTGACCCGCTTCACCTCGCTCCGCATCAGGAGGATCGCCGATCGCGACCGAACGTCGACCAGGACGTACTTCGAATCGAAGGGAAGCTCCACGAGATAGATGCCGGGAGCATCGGTCGCCAGAAGCCTACCGTCCGTCTGCGCATTCCCGTTCACTTCGATCCGGGCATGTTCGTAGGCGCGAAACTTCCAGTTGGCCGCGGCGGTCGGAGACGCAAGGAGCGCGGCGCAGACAAGGATCATGAGGGCGGGCCAGGGGTGGGGAAGGCGCCGTTCGGCCATCATGGAGTTCCCTCACGCCAACAATGGAACCATGATAGCAGGTGCCGCCGCTCCTGGCATCTATCGGGGCCCCTTCTTCGATTGCCTGAGAAAGGCTTGATCGCCGATACTCGCGCCTGAAGCGGGAGCCGCCACGTGCCCTACCCCGATCAAAGCCTCGCCGGACGACTGTTGAAGAACGACCCCGAGGCGCTGGAGCAGGCGATCCGGTGGATAGCGGCCACGCTGACGTCGTCGCGCTTCTGGTCCCTTCGGGGAGAATGGTCCGACCTGATGCAGGAGAGTCTGGCGCGCGTGGTGGAGAGTCTTCGACTCGAGCGGTTCGACGCGGCCCGCGATTTCCGGGTCTACGTGCAGGGGGTCGCGCGCTTCGTGTGCCTGCAGAGTCTCGACCGGAGGGCGCAGCAGCGGCCATCCGCGAACCCCGGCGCAGCGGCGGATGAAACCGCAGTCAACCCGGAGGCGGCGGTGATCGACCGCCAGCTCGCGCGCCTGGTGCTGGACTCCGCTTCGGAGGACTGCCGCGAGCTGTTCCGCCTCTATTTTTTCGAGGCGCGCAGTTATGAGGAAATAGCGCAGGGGCTTGGTGTGCCGGTCGGGACGGTCAAGTCCCGCCTCTTCCGGTGCCTGGAGGGCGCGCATCGGAGCATTCTCTCGAGCCCGCTACGAAAGCGGCATCGGGGACGCCCATGACGTGGGCGTCGCCGCGAAAGGGAACTGGACCGGAGGCGGCCCGAATATAGAGCGAGAGGCGAGAAGCATGAGCAGTCATGAGGAGATCCAGCTCGAGCTTGCGGCCTACGCCGCTTCACGGCTCGAACCGGACGCCGGCCGGAGGGTCGAAGAGCATCTCGGCGGCTGTCAGGATTGTCGGGAGATGCTCGAGACCTTCATGCCGCTCGCGAGGGCGTTGCGCGAGGGGGGAGAGGCCCTGTTCGAGCCGCATCCCTCGGAATCGACTCTCCGGCGGTACGCCCGGGCAGGCAAGGCTTCCGGAATGGAAGGCGTGGCGCGTCACCTCGATGTCTGCGCATCCTGCTCGCTCCACGTCGGAGCGTGGAGGAGGCAGGCGGACACGACCGCCCCGCTTACGCGCTGGGCCTCGATCGCTCTCGCCACGGCGGCCGGGCTCGCGGTCGGCGCCGGGCTCTCGGCATGGATCGGCGCGGGGAGAGCGCCGGGGCCATCTCGACCGTCGTTGGAGACCCCGCCTGGCCCTGCGGAAGCGTCGGCCGGGCCCCTCCTCGTCCTGCCGCGCGCTCTCAGGGGGGAGGAGACGTCGGTGACGTATGCGCTCGATCCGGGCCGGACGTTCCTGGTCGTCGCCTGCCCGGCGTCCATCCCGGACAGCGCGCCGCCCGAGAGGCTGTTTCGATATGAGATTCGACGGGAGGGCGCGGGAGCGGTGTGGTCCAGGATCATGAGCGCGGCCGACGTGCGCAGGCACCTGGGGGAGGGCGCGGAGCTCGTGACGCTGCTCGTGCCCAACGCTTCGTTGACGCCCGGTCGGTACGAATTCAGGCTCGCGCCGGCCGAAAGCCCCGAGGAATCGTCCTATCGCTCCGCCCTTGTCCTGACGGAACCCAGATAGATCAAGGCATCGGTCACCGCCAGTCTCCTGCAGCGACAAACGCGCCCCAGAAGAAGGGGTCCGTGCTCAGCCCTTTCGCGCGCCGGGCGTTCAGGACTGCGACGCTGGCGTCGCGCACGGCCTCGGAGGTCGACAGGCCGCCCAGCCGCCGCTCGTACAGATGCCGCATCCACTCCTTGGTGACGTCGTCCTCGACTTTCCAGAGGCTGGTGATGAGCGTCCTGACTCCGGCGACCTGAAAGGCGCGTCGGAGCCCGAGCACTCCTTCTCCGCTCTGGATACGCCCGATGCCGCTCTCGCACGCCGACAGGACGACCCAGTCGACCCCCCCGAGGTCGAGGGCCGCGATCTCCTCGGAGGTCAGAATGCCGTCTTCGGATTCGGGAGATGCCTCTCGTCGGCGGTTGGCTCCGGCCAGCGCCAGGCCTGAGAGCAGGAGCGGCCCGTCCACGGCGGAGCCGGAGCGCAGGGAAGAAGGGCACCGATCGTCCACGAAAAAGCCGTGAGTCGCGAGATGCAATATGCGGTGTCCGGGTGCGACGCTCTTGACCGCCGCTTCGCTGGCTTCGGCGGCCGTCAGCGCGATCACGTCCGACATGGCCGGATTGGAGCCCGACGCTTCTGCCGCGAGCAGCGACCGGATCTCGTCGACCTCCTTGATCGAAGCGGGCAGAGGATCGAATCGCATGGTCCCGAAGTCGCTGCAGGACGCGGCGCCGCCCCGGTAGCGGACGACTCCGGTCGGCGCAGGCGTCTCGTGCCCCCTGTCGAAGTCCGGGCCTCCGACCAGGAGGATGCCGCTCCCGCGGGCCGATTGCGCCTGTCCGAGGTCCGGCAGATCGCGCTCCGCCGAGAGGTAGTGAAATCGCGGGCCGTCGTCGACGAGAAACCGATCCGGGCCGGCCGGGAGGGTCGCGAGATTGAGAAGGTTGACGGCCCCGTCGGGCACGACGAGGACCTGAGCGCAGTCTTGCAGGGCCCTGGCCACGGGGCCCCACAGGCGCGAGCGCAGACGACCGCCGATCTCCCGCAATTCCCTTTCATGCCGTTCCCTGTCCAGCGCCAGGGAAGCGGAGGGCGAAGTCGATACCTGTCTCCAATCCTCGACGAGCCGATCGATCTCCGCGGCGCCGCCGATGGGGATGGAAAGCGGATGCTCGATTCTGGGCCCGAGGATGAAGGCCAGGTAAGCCGGCACGGCCGCGGGCGGGTTCTTGCCCGGTTCGCTCCGCTTGTACAGCACGTAGGCGACGAGCGCCGTCGTCCGCGGAAGCGATCGTTTGAGCGCTGCGAACGTCGCATCGCCCTGCTCCAGGCGCCTCCTGAACGACGCGTTCTTGTCCGCGAGCCGCCTCTCGAGATCCTCCTTCTCCTCGCCGGCCCGCGTCAGCTCCGGGAGATAACGGTCCGGACGAGCGGGATCGGGACCTCGCACGACGAGCGCGGCGAGCCGGTGCGTCGCCGCCACGAGATCGCGCAGCAGAGCGGCCACCACGGGATCGTCCTGTCCCCCCGCCGTCCGATGCATGCTCGCCATTCGGTCCAGCACCAGGGCGCGGGATCGAACCACGGCCATCCACGCGCGCTCGACCGCGTTGTCCGGCAGATCGCGGGCCCGCTTCGAAGCCAGGATCGACAGCACCGTATCGAGGCCCGAGCTGCGCACCTTCTCGTAGTCCAGAGCCTCCCGCTCTGACAGGCCGCCGAGGGCGCGGCCGAACTGGGATCGCAGGATCGCCTCGGCCTGGAGCGAATTCTCGAAGGCGGTTTGGGCTTTGCCCTGGGCCCATTGGACCCTGGCCAGCCCGCTCAGATCCTCGGCCATCAGAGGATGCGAGGCTCCGAGCCTGGAGCGCCGGATGTCGAGGGCCTGCAGGAACAGGCTCTCCGCGGGCGCGTACTCTCCCTGCAGGCGACGCAGGCGGGCGAGCCCGTCGAGGCTCGTGGCCACGTCCGGGTGTGCCTTGCCATAGATCGCTTCGAGGATGGCCCGGGCGCGAGCCAGGTGCCGCTGCGCGGCGGCGAGATCGCCGAGCTGCAATTCCACATCGGCGAGCCGGTTCAGACTCCGTCCCAGGTCGGCGTGGTCGGGACCGAGCACGCGCTCCTGGTTCGCGACGGTGATCTCCATGAGCCGCTTCGCTTCCGCGCCCTCTCCCATGCCGGCGAGCAGGGAGGCCAGATCGCCGCGCACCTGCGAGACTCGACTGTGGTCGCTTCCGAGGGCCCGTTCCAGGATCGCCAGCGCCCGCTCCTGGAGAGGACGCGCGTCCGCGGGGCGTCCCGTGCTCGCCAGGACGACTGCCAGCCGGTCGAGGCTTTCGGCGAACTCGGGGTGATCCGGCCCCAGGGTCTTCTCCTGCATCGCCAGCGCCTGCTCGCAGGAGGCGCGCGCCGCGTCGAACTCGCCCAGGCGGGTGAGCGCCATCCCGAGGCCGAACAGCGCGACGGCGATCGAGGGATGGCCGGGGGGCAGGATCTGCCTGCGGATCTCGAGAGATCGCTCGAAATCCTCCGTGGAGGTCGCGTAATCTCCGAGCTGCTCGTTCAGGAACCCGAGGTTGTAGAGCACATTGCTGAAGAATTCGTCCCGCGCACCCAGCTCCTCGCAGATGGAGGAGGCGCGCTCCAGCGCCGCCTTAGCCGCGGAGAAGTTCCCCGACATGCCTTCCGGAGCGGCCAGATTGCTGAGCGTCTGCGCGACCTCGATGCTGCGGGGACCGAAGATCTTCTCCCGGAGCGCCAGGACGCGGTACGAAAGAGCCTTGGCTCCTTCCACGTCGTCGTTTCGCCTGAGCACGATGGCGAGGGCGGTGAGACTCGTGGCGTATTTCGGGTGCTCCACGCCGTAGATCCTGCGGCAGAGCTCGACGCTGCGCTCGGCCGCCTCGCGCGTTCCGGGGGCCCGCTCCTTGCCGCCTCTCCAGAGAGCCTCGACCATCACCAGCATCGCTTCCGCGACGTTCGTCGTCTCTCCGCGTCCGGCCTGCTGCTCCTGCTCGATGTACCGGCGCGCCAGCGTCTCGCCCTGCGCGTAGGCGCCGTCGGCCACCAGCCGTCGCATCGTCTCGAGGGAGTCGTCCTCCGCGCCTCGAGACAGGCCGGCGGTCAGGGTGAGCGCCGGCAGCAGGAATGCGACGACCAGCCCGCGTGGATGCAATCTCGACTCCACCGTTGTGTGAGATCAGGACAATAGTACAACGCTCGCCTGAACAAGGCCGCAGGCTTCGCGAGGATCTCGGCAAATATTTTCCGGAACCAGGACGAGGCGAAACCGAAGGATCAGAAGGATTCGTGACAACCGCCAGTCCATCAACGAGACGGTCCGCAAGGGGGAGGTCGACGATGCGAACACGTATCGCGCCGATGCTGATCATCGCCGCAGCGCTGCTGCTCCCGTCCTTCGAAACAGGGGCGAAGACGCCAAAGGCCTCACGCGCGAGCCAGTCGTCCAAGCTCATCTACGTCAACACCTACCGCTTCGATCCTCTGATCGGCCTGCCCGACCTGCCGGCGGGGCTGCGTTACGCGCCGCCGTCGCCGCAGGAGCGGATCGCCTACATCGTCCAGTTCAAGACGTCGATCACAGGCTCGATGAGGCAGGAACTGGAAGGCCTGGGCATCCGCGTGCTCGGGTACATCCCCGTCGATGCCTATCTCGTGGAGGCGAACGCGCTCCAGGTCGACGACGCCAGGGAGCTCGCCTCGGTCCGCTGGGCCGGGCTCCTGGAGCCGGCGTTCAAGCTCTCGCCTAATCTGGCGGTCGAGTTCGATCAGGTGATCAACAGGATGTCCGAGGAGGTCCAGAGTCCCGAAGACCGCGCGGTCGGAAAACGACCGGAGAAGGTGGACTCGACGCTGGTTCTGCCGGTGCGTCTGCGCGTCCTGGGGCGGGGCAAGGCGCAGGACGTCGCCAGATTCCTGAAGGGCAATGACGCCACCGAGGTGACCGAGCCCCGGCACGAGGGTGGCACGGTGGGGGGCAAGGTGCCCCGCGGCCTGCTCCATCGCCTGGCGCAACAAGCGGGGGTGATCTGGATCGAGCGGGAACTGCCCGTCTCTTTCGCGAACGACCGGGCGGCCTGGGTCGTACAGAGCAACGATATCCCGACCAAGCAGAGGACCGAGCACCTGCGCGGGCTCTCTGGCCTCGGCCAGACGATCACGGTCGGCGACTCCGGGATCGACTGGGACCACGACGCCTTCGTCGATTTTCTCGGGGATGGCACCCACGAGCCACCCGGCGCGGGCCATCGCAAGGTGACGGCCTATTACGTGCCGGGGGACGCGGGGGGGGACTGTCACGAGAATCCCGACCCGGACGACCCTAATGCTCCGCCCGATACTCCGGAGCCGATCCAGCATGGCACGCACGTCGCGGGCACGGCGGCCGGCGACGATGCGACCTGGGGTGTGTTCGACGGCAACGGGATCATGGAATCGGATCCGATCGAAACCCCCGGCCCTCATGACGGAATCGCCTACCGGGCGCAGCTCCAGGTCCAGGATCTGTCGCGATTCAGCATCGGGATCCACCCTCCCAGCGACCTTCATGATCTTTTCCTCACGGCCGTGGACCCGAGCCTGCGGACGCAGGACCTCGGCGAGCCGGCTTGCCTTCCCGTGACGCCGCCCGCGCCGGCCTCCTTCATCCACACCAACAGCTGGGGCGCATTCACGGATCCGAGCTACACGACCAAATCCCGCGAGATCGACGACTCCATGTGGGACAACCCGGATCTCCTCGTGCTCTTCGCGGCCGGCAATCGCGGCTACTTCGACGCGGATTACTCCATCGGACCGCAGGCCTCCGCCAAGAACAGCCTGACCGTCGGTGCGTCGGGAAACGGGGAGGATGCGAACGACTTCGCGACCGATCCGATCTCCGGAACCCGCCACTTCAGCTCGCGCGGACCGACCTGCGACGGCCGGATCAAGCCGGACGTCATGGCGCCGGGACGATCCCTCTGGTCGGCCGCAGGCTGTGACCCCCCGAGATTCGGGAGGTGCGAGATCATCGGCAGAGACTGCGACACCTCCCAGGACTGCCGTGAGACGTGCAATATTGACGGCTGCGAGGTCAGCGGCGGCACCTGTGACGCCCAGCATCCGTGTCCGTTGCTGGCCTGCCTCCCGCAGCACGATCATTGCGGAGGCTACCGCCGGCTCACCGGCACCAGCATGGCCACCCCCGTGGCCGCGGGGGCCGCCGCCCTCGTCCGGGAGTACTACATGGGCGGCTACTACCCGGGCGGCGTGCTGACCCCCTCGGGCGCGTTGGTCAAGGCGACCCTGATCAACGGAGCGGTGGAGATGACCGGCGCGGGGGCCTACGAGAACGGCGAGACCTTCTTCCCCAACAACCAGCAGGGCTGGGGACGGATCAATCTGGATCAATCGCTCAAGTTCCAGGGCGAGGCGCAGCTCCTGGAGGTGCACGACGAGAGGGTCGGCGTGACGGACCACGTGACGATGGGCTATGCGTTCAACGTCACGCCGACGTGCGGACCGCTCGAGGCCACGCTCGTCTGGACCGACCCGGAGCCCGGCCTTGAAATCAATTGCAACCCCGACGTCACCCAGCTCACGGCCCCGACGCTGGTCAACAATCTCGACCTGGTCGTCCGATCGCCCCAGGGTACGGTCTATTGGGGCAACGTCTTTTCCCGGACCGCCAGCCCCGGGTTGGCTCATTCGGTGGCCGACCCGGAGACCGACCCGAACCTCCAGCCGGACGCTCGCAACAACGTCGAAGGGGTCATCGTCCTCGGGCCCCTGACGCTTGGCACCTGGAACGTCGAGGTCACCGGCACACACATCGGCTTCGGAGACTCCAACCCGATGCGTCAACCCTTCGCCCTGGTGATCAACTGCGCCGACGAGGACAACGATGACGACGACGACGGCGACCCGGACGATCTCGACTGCGCGCCCTTCGATCCGACGATCCACCACGGCGCCGCCGAGCTGTGCAACGGGAAGGACGAAGACTGCGACGGCAGCGTGGACGAAGGGTTCCCCGACCTCGATGGCGACGGGATCAAGAACTGCGTCGACTGCGACGCGGACGGCGACGGCGTGCTCTGCAACCCCGACTGCCAGGACCTCGGCTCCTGCCCTCTGGACTGCCAGGACCTCAACCCGTCCATTCCGGCTCCGGAGGACGTCACGAACCTGCCGGCGTGCCGCGATCAGATCGACAACGACTGCGACGGCCTCATCGATCTGGATTGCGCCGTCAACCCCACGGCCTATGCCCCGTTCCTGCAGACACTGGTCAGCGGGCCGTTGAGCAACATCGACGCGACCTCCTCTCCCAACAACGTCTACCAGACGCTGACCGAGGGGGGCTCGAAGAGCAGCAAGCGGATGAAGGTGATCTACACCTTCCCCGGCGTGAACAATCTGGAATACACCGTGAACTTCGAAGGATTCAAGAACAACACGTCGGAGGTCTTCTCGATCGGCTATGCCAACAGCGCCGCCTGCGGCACGACCGAGACCTACACCAGCACGCCGGTGTCCGTCAGCAAGGTCGGATCCGACCTGGACACGCTGCAGACCGCTTCGGTGGGGACGGTGACCAACAGCAGCCCGTTCCTCTGCATCAAGATCGAGGACCAGGCCGGAGACAACCAGGCCGACACGGTCTCCATCGACCGCCTGTTCCTGACGCCGGCTTCCCTGACGAATTGCGCCGACGCGGACCACGACGGCTACACGGCGAGCTGCTCGGGATGCTTCAACCGCTACTGCCCGGTGGTGGACTGCGACGATGCCGACGGGCAGGAAAGCCCGGGTCTGACCGAAGGGCCGCCGGGCAACGCCAACTGCTCCGACGGCAAGGACAACAACTGCAACGGGCTCGCGGACCTGGACGATCGCGAATCGTGCCGGGTGGCGCCTCCGGACGTGACGACCTCCGGGCAGATCCTCGGCACCGGCACCGTGACCGGGTCGTACGTCCTGACCCAGGTTTCGGACGATGCCTGGCAGACTCTGAAGGAGGCGAAGGTCAGCAACATGTCCAGGCTCGTTCACACCTGGATCTTCGACAACGTGCCGGCCGGCTACGCCCACAAGCTCTCTATCGAGGCTCAGAAACTGGCGGCAGGGGACGACGATTTCCTCTTCTATTATTCGACCGACAACGTGACCTACAGCCCGGCCATTCCGGGATCGACGGTCACGCAGGTCGGCTCGGATCAAGTGCTGCAGCCGGTGTTCGGATCCGGGGCCCTGAGCGGACGGATCTACATCCAGGTGCGCGACAGCAATCCGAGCAACTCGGGCAGCAGCCTCGACACGCTGAAGGTCGACAGGCTGGCCATCAAGACCGTGCCCTGAGCCGGAACCGCGGCCGGGCGGCGTCGCCGGCGAAAGAGGGCGAATTGTGGTTGCGCGGGGCGGATCGTGAGGGAGTTTGATCCCATCGACCTTCGGGCCCCGCCGGGCCCGCCTCCTTCGACCCATGGAGTTGGGATATGGCCGTCTGCCTGCATCGACCTTCGCTCTGTGGGGCGCCGTGTCCTTCGCGGCGTCCGATGCCGCGGCTCGCGATCTCACCATCGCCGATCGCATCGAAGCCCAGGGGGCGATCGAACGCGCTACTTTGCGCACCAGATCGCCGAGACGCGCCGATTCGAGGAGGCGCGCGATCTCCTCCAGAGGAAGGTCCGCGATTACCTGAAGAAGACCGGCCCTGGATCGGTTCTGGAACAACCGGGTCACCGCCGACATGCTGCAGGAAATGGGGCGCATGGCACGGCGGACGATGATTTCGGAGCGCCTGAGGGAGGTATGCGCCGCCCTGGGTAACGACTCCTTCCGGATCCAGGAGTGCCTCGCCCGGCCGGCGCTGGTCGATCGGCTGGCGCGGAATCTCTTCGATGCCGATCGGGCGCGTCGTTGTTGACTTGGACGTTGGCGGGAAACGCGGGCGCCGGCGGCGCGGCGGAAACGAATCCTGCGAGGACGAGCCGTGCTGACGGTCAACGACAATCGGGCGCGACACGACCAACGAGACGATCAGGGAGGAGACGAAAGGTCGCCCCGCCATAGACGACGATGTCCTTGCCCGCCTGCTCCTTGAGCCGCCTGACCGCCTGGGGCAGGGGGCCGCCCTCGACACGCACGTTACGCCCCTCGACACGGGTCAGCGTCTTGCTGAAGACGATCTTGGGCATGTCGACCATCTTCCGGCCGAAGGCATACTCGGGGCTGGACGGCTTGGCGACCACCCCCTCCCAGTACTTGACGAACCCCTCGGTCATCTTCCGGCCGAGCAGGATGGTGTCGCTGGTGTCGGTCAGATGGTTGATGAAGCCCACGAGCTTCTCGTCCATGTCCCAGGTCATCCAGTCCAGCTGCCCTTCCGGGCCCGCGACAAAACCGTCCACGGTGATCTGCATCTGAAGCTTGAGCTTTCTCATGATTCCTCCGTTGGCGATGACTCGGGCGGGACTCTGAAATCTGAAGCCGTTTCGGCGAAGCCGGGTGGAGGCGTCAGTCCGGCATCACGCCAAGACACGATCCGGCCATGGTGACGGTGTTCCAGACGTCGGTCGGGTCCTTCGCGATCGACTGCTTGAACGTCGCTTTAGCGAGAGAACGCTTCCCATTCAGATTGAGCATCCGTCAATGACTGCCCTCCATCAGGGCTGACGGCCCGGCGCGGGCGGGCCGGCCGCATCGCCGCCTGCGCGCGCCAGCTCCGCGCGGTCCTCGTCGCTCAGGTCCGGGCTGAAGTGAAGCAGGGGAGCCAGGATGTCGGCCCCCTCGAAGTAGGCCGCGCGGCAGGAGAGATGCACGAAGCCGGCGGGATTGAAGCGGCCTTCCTCGTAGAACACGAGGCGGATGCGCCAGGCGCCGCGGGGGATCGGCTCGTGGCAGTTGCGGCACCTGGCCTGGCTGGTCGGGGCGCGCTCGGCGCCGTCGATGCGGGGGAGGCGGCGGTGGGCCGAGACACTGTGGGCCGCGCGCTCGAGCGCTTCAGGATCGGGCACGCTTCCGGGCGACTGAAGGACGGTGTCGAGCAGCGCCTCCGGTCGCTTGTAGGCGGCGCAGAGGGGATGGAACCAGAGCGTGGTCTCCCCCTCGGCGAAGGGGTTCGGGATCCGCTCGCCGAAGCGCAGCTCCCCCTTTGCGATGGGCCGTCCGCAGCCGCGGCACTTGGCGCGACCGGTCGGGGCAGGCTCGAAGAGATGGGGCATCAGCGGCGGACCTCCTCGCCCTTCAGCTCCTGCGCCAGCTCGAGATAGCGGCAGCAGGCGTTGGCGAGCTGCATCTCCTTAGGAGTCTTGCACTCGGGCTCGAACAACCGCGGGTTTCCGGCGACGACACAGGCGCAGCGGGCGCGGGACGTGGCGACGTTGAAGCGGTTGAGGCTGTAGAGGAACTCCATGCCGCGCGGGGCGTCGGCGGGGGTCGACGTCGTCATGGAATAGATGACCACCGGCGCCTCCTGCCCCTGGAACCGGTCGACGGTGCCGACCCGCGCGTCCCGCGGCAGGCGGGCGCTCAGGTCGGCGACCTGGGCATTGTAAGGGGCGATGACCAGGATGTCCTCGAGCCGCAGGGGATGCTCGGTCCCGTCCTGCTTCCGCCAGCGCACGTCGCGGGCGGTCAGGCGCTCGACGAGCGCGGCGACGGCGGTCACCTCCTCGGGGCTCGAGCTCTGGTTGCCGTCGTGCGCGACGGGAAGGAACCAGAGGCCGGCGCCGGCGATCGGCACCGGGCCCAGGATGGACTGGCGCTCGAGGCCCGCGTGCGGCTTCAGGCGGCCGTCGTAGAACAGCTCCGACGTGAGGGCGCAGATCGAGGGGTGCAGGCGCCAGGTCTCTTCGAGGAAGAGGCCGCGGTCCTCGGAGATCGTCTTCTTGCCCTGGAGCAGGTGCTCGAGGGCGGAGACGTCGGTTCCTTCGGGGTGAGTGCCCTGGAGCGGCTGGTCGAGCTGGCGGGGATCGCCCAGCAGGACCAGGGAGCCGGCGCACTGGGCGATCGCCAGGACGTTGGCGAGGGACATCTGGCCGGCCTCGTCGACGAACAGGATGTCCACGGTCTCGAAGAACTCCTCGCGCGACCAGAGCCAGGCGGTCCCGCCGAGCGCCCGGGCTGCGCCCGTGCTCACGGCGCGCAGGGCGCGGGCGTTGTCGGTGACCTCGGCGATGTCGCCGGCGGGTCCACGGGTCATCTGCGGCACCTTGTGATAGCAGCGCGGCGAGACGCCTGCCTCCTTCCCGGCCCGAACGACCTCGTCGAGCAGGTTGCGGATCACCTTGTGGCTCGTGGCGCAGACGCCGACCTTCTTTCCGGCCCGCACGAGATCGCAGATCATCCGGGCCCCCGTGTACGTCTTGCCGGTCCCGGGAGGCCCCTGAATCGCGAGCGTGCCGTGCCCGAGCCTCGCGACGAGCCGGCGCGCCGCGCCGATGCCGGTCTCGTCCGCGCGGCGCAGGGAACCGCCCGCATGGCCGACGATCCGCGGCGGGCGCCCCAGCAGGAGATCGCGCGCGGCGCGATGCGGGCCGGTGGCGTCGATGCCGTTCTCGAGGATCCACCGGCCGAGGCGGAGCAGGGAGGCGGCCTGCTCGTGCGTGCGGACGTATTCATGAGCAAAGACGCTGGCCGGATGCAGGTGGGCCGCGGCGCCGCGCTTCTTGACGTCGATGGTCCGGGCCGCCAGGTCGATCGCGACGACCTCGCCGAACTCCTGATCGTGCGGGAGCGGGACCTTCAGGGTGTCCCCCTCGCGGATGCTGGTCTCCTGCAGCGGGAAGCGGTACCGGTTCGCCGCTCCACCCTCGCCCACGACGCGCCCGACGTACTCGAGCCCCGAGATCGCCGCCTTCTCGTCGAGCAGGGCCTCGTCGGACAGCTCGCGCAGGCGGAAGAACTCCCACCAGGTCGCCTTGTCCTCGCGCCGGTGCCACTCGAGCATGTAGGCCAGGAGCCACCGCGCCTGCTGCTCGTCGGAGCGCCCGGCACGCTCGAGCGGCACGCCTTCGAGGAGCGAGCCCATGACCTCGCGGACCTTTTGATCCCGGTCGGCGACCGCGTCGCTCGGCAGGCCCTCGCCGATCGGGGGCCGCGGGATGGGCGTCCCCTTCGCCTCCAGGCCGGCCCGCACCTCCTCGAGCCAGCGGTCCAGGCGCAGGGCGGACAGGCAGTCGTCGCGGTTGTAGGTGGCGACGACCTTCCGGACGCCGTCGCCGACCGCGTCCGGCTCTTCCAGCTCGAGGGCGCGCTGTACGATGCGCAGGTTCACGCCGGCGTCGTCGAGAGCGGCCGCGCGCTCGAAGCCGTAGAGCGCCTCGAGCTTCTTGATCGAGTACTCCTCGACGCTCGCCCGGAGCGCCTGCCTGACGACCGCGTGGAGATCGACGAACAGCCCGGCGCGCAGCATCCGGTCGACCTCGTTCTCGCGCGTCGCGTAGCGCCCCATCAGGCGCTTGATCGCCGCCGGCTCGTAGGGCGCGAAGTGGTGGATGTGGAGATCCGGATGCCGCGCCCAGCGTTCCATGACGAAGTCGATGAACGTCTCGAACGCCAGGCGCTCCGCGGCCGGATCGAGCGCCCAGAGACAACGGTACTCCGGGTTTCCCGGGCGGTCCTCGACGGCCCAGCCGAACAGGTACTCGCGCCCCGACTGGCCGACGAAGGGATCCCCTTCGAGGTCGAAGAAGACGTCCCCCGGCGAGGGGGCGGGGAGCCGCTCGAGCCCCCGTCCAGGCTGGAGCGGCAGGAGCTCGTACAGCGCCCGGCCGGCGTTCCGCCCGTCGCGCTGCACGCGGGCCTGCTCGCGCACCCGCGCGTATGATTCGACCGCCCCCCGGGTCGGCTTCCAGGCGAGCGGCAGGGGCTCCGAGGCCAGCGCCTCGAGCGTCGTCACACGGCGCACCTGGAGCTCGCGGGTCTGCAGCCTGCTGATCCCGGCCACGAAACCCAGGTGGTCGTCCTTGCGCCGCTGGGCGTCGCAGACCGGCCACCAGCGGCAGATGTCGCAGTGGGGCACAGGATCGGGGTAGGTCGAGATCGACAGGGCCGGGCGGACCGCGGCCTCGAGGCGTCGGCGCACCAGGCGGTAATAGGCCATGAAGTCGTCGACGCGATACTCATCGGGCTTGAAGTCGTCGCGCGGCGGCACGATGTACATCTTCTCCGGCCGCACGCCCTGGATGATCTCGAGCAGGTCCGAGTAGAGGCAGATCTGGAGGACCGAGCCCCCCTTGGTCTCGAGGGCCAGCTTCGTGTCCCAGACTTCGTAGGACCAGCCCCCGAGACGGCTCGCGCGCGGCACTTTGCGCAGCACGTCGGCCCGTCCAAACCAGCGCCCGTCGAGGAGCGTCGCCTGCACGATCACGTCGGCCCCCTCGCGCATCGCCGAGAGCGTCCGCTCGAAGGCCTTGTCCTCGTCGGACCCGTCGGCTGCCGGGGCCCCGGCCTCGGCCGGCCTGGCGATCCGCAGGCCCTGCCCTTCGAGGTGGCGCAGGAAGGCCTGCTCGTGCTCGTCCCCGCGCTGGCGAAGGATCGCGGCGTCGGGAGAGAACCAGTCCGGCGGTCGCCGCTCACCGCGGGCCGCCGCCAGGTTGAGCTGGCTCAGGTGATGGCAGGCGAGATGATTCGCCAGATCGGTGGCGCTGAGCCGCAGAGAGTCGCCGGCCTGTCTCATCGCCCGGACCACAGCTCGTCGAGCTGTTGAGCGAACCGCGGGGCGAGGGCTTCGTCCTCGTGCTTGAAATAGACGTAGGCGCGGGCCAGGGGCTGCGCCCTCAGGCGGTCGGCCCAGGCGCGCAGGTCGCCTTCGGTGTACTGGGTCCGCCTCAGGCGCAGGTACGCGTAATCCGAGGTGCAGACGAACGGAGACGCGCCGTCCTCGTCGTTGTCGGTGACGCAGAGTGCCGCGCCGCGCGCGCGCAGTGTCTCGTAGACCTCGTCGTCCTGCCAGGAATCGTGACGGAACTCCACCGCGACTCGCCTCTCGGGCGGCAGCGCGCCGAGAAGATCGCGCAAGCGGGGAAGGTCCTTCCTCAGGGACGGCGGCAGCTGGAAGAGGAGCATGCCGAGCCGGTCGCCGAGGACGGCGGCGCGCCGGGTGAACTCGGCCACGTCGGATTCGACCCCCTTCAGGCGCTTCATGTGGGTGATGCGCTGCGGCGCCTTGAGCGTGAAGGCGAACGTCTTGGGCACCTCCTGGGCCCAGCGTTCGAGGAGAGTCGGGTCCGGCATCCGGTAGAAGGTGTTGTTGATCTCGACGGTGGGGAGGCGCTCGGCGTAGAAGCGCAGCATGGCGGACGCCGGCGTCTTCTCCGGATAGAAGGGACCGACCCACTCCTTGTAGGAGTACCCGCTCGTTCCTGTGAGGATTTCCACGTGGATAGCATACCGCCGCTCCTTTCGCCTTGCATTTCAGGTTGACAGGTCCCCGGAGGCGGGACATATAAAGGATAAGGCGAGACCGCGCTCCATCCGAAGGGAGGCCTTGAATGAAGACTCGCCGCCTCGTGGTCTGCCTGACCATCCTCGTCGCGCTGTCAACGGTATCGGCCGTCCCCCGCAGGGCCGATTTGACCTTCGCCGAGCGCCTCGCCGCGCAACGCATCGTGGAGAGCGTCTACTACTCGCACCAGATCGGCGCGAGCCGCCCCTTCGCCGAGGCAGTGCCCGACGTCCTGCTCGAGTCCAAAGTGAGACGAACTCTCAAGCTGTCGCTCGCCCTCGAGAGGTTCTGGAACACGCCCGTGACGGCGGAGATGCTGCACGACGAAGCGGAGCGCATCGCCCGTGACAGCCGGCTGCCCGGCCGCCTCGGCGAGATCTACGCCGCGCTCGGCTCCAATCCTGTGCTGTTCCAGGAGACGGTGGCCCGCGCGACGCTCGTGGAGCGTTTGTCGCGGGGCCTCTACGAGCAGGATCGACGCTTCCGCGATGCGCGCGCCGACAGGAAGCCAGGCTGGGACGAGTGGTGGAGCGGTGTCGCCGATCAGCTCGATGATCGATCCGTGGGCACCACGGCGGAATCGTGCGCGCTCGCGATGCCGCAGCCCGACTCCGTCGGGACGACATGTCTTTCGGACGATTCCTGGGCCAACGGCTCGCTGGCGAACTCGACGCCGGACCCGCGGACGCGCCCCGCGGCGGTCTGGACAGGCAGCCAGATGATCGTCTGGGGCGGCGGCGGGGGGTCGGGTGTGGCCACAGGATCCCGCTACGACCCGACGACCGATATCTGGCTTCCGACGACGACCCAGGGGGCGCCTCACGCCCGCACCGGGCACACGGCGGTCTGGACCGGCGGCGCGATGATCGTCTGGGGAGGAGCGACGACAGGCACCTGCGGTTGTCCTACCTGCGAGCTGGGGGATGGCGCGCGGTACGACCCGGTCGCGGACACCTGGGCGCCGATCTCCGGCCTCGGCGCACCGTCCCGCCGGCACGACCACACGGCTGTCTGGACCGGCAGCGAGATGATCATCTGGGGCGGATACTCGGTGATCCTCAGCGGATTCAGCTGCCAGAACATTACCACGACGTATTACAACAACGGGGCGCGCTACAACCCGAGCACCGACACGTGGACCCCCACATCGATGATCGGCGCCCCGACGATCCGGAGCGAGCACACCGCGGTCTGGACCGGCTCCTCCATGATCGTTTGGGGCGGCGCCGGCACCAACACCGGTGGCCGCTACGACCCCGTCAGCGATGCCTGGACCCCGACATCGACCCTCAACGCCCCGACGCCGCGCCGGTCCTTCCACAGCGCCGTCTGGACCGGCAGCGAGATGATCGTCTGGGGCGGATTCGATTCCAGCACGTTTCAGTACGCCGATACGGGCGGACGCTACGATCCGCAGAGTGACACTTGGACTCTCATGAGTATCTCCGGCGCGCCCGCGGGCCGGGCGCAGCACACCGCCGTGTGGACCGGTGGCCAGATGGTGGTCTGGGGCGGCTGGGACGGGACGAACAGGCTGGGCACCGGCGGTCGATACGATCCGATCGCCGACAGCTGGTCCGACACATCGAACACCAGCGCCCCCACGCCGCGCAACTATCACGCCGCCGTCTGGACCGGACAGCAGATGATCGTGTGGGGAGGGGATTCGGTTGATGGAGGAAGGTACGACCCGGCGGCCGACTCGTGGACGCCGACGTCCGCGCGATTCGTTCCGGCTGCGAGAAGCGGCCACGTGGCAGTCTGGACCGGCAGTCTGCTGATCGTCTACGGCGGCGTTCAGTCGGGAGATACAACCGGCGGACGATACGACCCGGTCGTCGACGCCTGGACGCCGACTTCGACCACCAATGCCCCTCCGACCTACGGCGGGACGACGAGCGTCTGGACGGGAAGCCGAATGATCGTCTGGGGCGGGATCTCGGGTACCACCTTCGCATCCAATCTGGGCGGTCGTTACGATCCGGTCTCCGATAGCTGGGCCCCGACGTCCACCACGGGCGCTCCGATCGGCCGCGGCTACCATTCGGCCGTCTGGACGGGATCGCGGATGATGATCTGGGGCGGCCAGGATGCCAGCCTGTTCCCCGTCAGCACGGGTGCCCAGTACGATCCTAACACCGACGTCTGGTTGCCGATGTCGACCGCCGGTGCTCCGAGCGCTCGATACCTTCACACGGCGGTCTGGACCGGCACGGAGATGATTGTCTGGGGAGGCAATCCAAATTCTACCGGGTATACGGATACGGGGGGACTCTACGACCCAGTACTGAACACCTGGAGTGCGACCTCCACGGTCAACGCACCGGCCAGTCGGATCCTCCACTCCGCCGTCTGGACGGGGGACAGGATGATCGTCTGGGGCGGCACCGGAGACGGCGCGCTTGGGTTCCCTCCCCTGAGCACGGGTGGGCAGTACGATTCACTCACCGATACATGGCAGCCGACCTCGACCGTCGGAGCACCGATTCCCCGATACAGTCACACGGCCTCATGGACGAACGCGGGGATGGTCGTCTGGGGCGGGGTCCTGCAGAATCCTCTCAAGACGAACACCGGGGGGCGCTACGACCCCGACACCGACTCCTGGCAACCGACGACCACGGCGCTTGCGCCGGAAGCCCGCTCCAGCCACTCGGCGGTGTTCACCGGCTCCGGCGTGCTGATCTGGGGCGGGTCCGGTCTCGCCGCGCTGAAGACCGGCGGTCTCTACTGCACCTGCGTGGAGGCCTCCTGCGTCGTCGACGCAGACGGAGACGGAGTCGACGATCTCCACGACAACTGCCCCTTGGTGGCGAACCCCGATCAGCTCGATACGGATCAGGATGGCGCGGGGGACGCATGCGACCCCTGCCCCACTCTTCCGGGCGTGACCGAGTGCACCGAAAAGGTCGTCGCGGCGTGCATCACTTTCACGAGCCCTTACGGCAGAGGGTCGGGAACGGTGACCTGGAGGACCAATTTCGAGACAGATCTCGAAGGCTTCAACGTCGTGACCATCGACAACCAGGGGGATCGCATCCAGTTGAACACCGGCGTGATCCCGTGCGAGGAATGCATCACGGGGAACGGGCATCTCTACCTGTCGTTCGTGCCGAAACACAAGAGCGGCCGCGATGTGTTCATCGAGATGCTCCACCTGGACGGGAGGATAGAGGCCTTCGGGCCGGCGGAGAAGGACTGCACACCCTGACGCTCGCGAAGCCGCGTGTGCGGAGAAGGCCCCCCCCACTCCTTGTAGGAATGGCCGCTCGTTCCTGCTAGCATTCGCATGCGTGAAGCCGCCCTCCACTCCCGGGACCTCGCCGCTCGACGAGTACGCCTCCAAGCGGGCTTTCGACGCCACGCCCGAGCCGCCGCCTGCGGTGGCCCAGCGGAGCGGGCCGCTCCTCTTCGTGATCCAGAAGCATGCGGCCCGGCAGCTTCATTATGACGTGCGGCTCGAGTGCGACGGCGTCCTGAAATCCTGGGCCTGCCCCAAGGGGCCGTCGCTCGACCCGGGTGAGAAGCGCCTCGCGGTCCAGGTCGAGGATCATCCCTACGATTATGCGTCGTTCGAGGGGATCATACCCCCCGGCCAGTACGGGGCGGGAGAGGTGATCGTCTGGGACTGCGGCGTCTACTCGCCGGACGAGGGGGGGACCTGGTTCGACGCCCGTGAGCAGGCGGAGAAGCGCACGAGGGAAGGGATCGGGAAGGGGAAGCTGAGCGTCACCCTGCGCGGTGAGAAGGTGAAGGGCTCGTTCGCGCTGGTGCGCACCAAGGACCCGAAGAACTGGCTGCTGATCAAGCACAGGGACAGGTTCGCCACGACGGCCGGCTCGGCTGCCGGCGACGTCACGGAACGGAACCGCTCGGTGCTCTCGGGCGCCGCGGTCGAAGAGATGAAGGTCGTGCCGGCGCACCGCATTCCGGCGACCCGGCTCGTTCCCATGGGCGACATCGAGCCGATGCCTGAGAAGCTCGAGCCGATGCACGCCGAGATCGGCGAGGCGGCGTTCAGCCATCCCGACTGGATGTGGGAGCCGAAGCTCGACGGCTACCGGGTGCTCGCCTTCCTCGACGGCAAGGAGGTGAGGCTGCGCTCGCGCCGCGGGCTGGAGCTGGCGCCGACATTTCCGGGACTGGTCGAAGAGCTGGTGAAGCAGGCGGCGGGGCGCATGATCCTGGACGGCGAGATCGTGGCGTTCGATGCCGCCGGCAGGCCCTCCTTCAACGCGCTGCAGAACCGCGCCCAGCTGAAGACCGCGGCCGAGCTGAAGGCGGCGGAGCAGAGCGTGCCGGTCGTGCTGTTTTGCTTCGATCTGCTCTATTTCGCCGGCGTCGACCTGCGCAAGGCGCCGTACCGCGATCGGCGGCGCTATCTCTCGCAGTGTCTCCTGCCCACGCCGCGCGTGCAGCTGGTGCACGCCTCCGACGACGGCATCGCCCTGCACGAAGCGGCGCTTCAGAGCGGCTTCGAAGGGGTCATCGGCAAGCGCAAGGAGAGCCGCTACGAGGCGGGCAGGCGCTCGGGGTCGTGGCTGAAGGTGAAGCCGACGCGCAGCGCGGACTTCGTCATCGGAGGCTACACGCGCGGGAAGGGATCGCGCGCGTCGCTCGGGGCGATCCTCGTCGGGTACTGGGACAAGAAGAAACTCCGCTTCGCGTCGCACGTCGGATCGGGCTTCGACGAGCGCTCCGTGGCACAGGTGAAGGCCAGGCTCGAGCCGCTCGAGCGGAAGACCTGCCCGTTCGACGAAAAGCCCGACCTGCCGAAGCCGACCACCTGGGTGGAGCCGAAGGTGGTGGCCGAGGTCAAGTTCCACTCATGGACCAAGGACGGCCACCTGCGCGCGCCGGTCTTCCTGCGCCTGCGCGACGACCTGAAGGCGAAGGACGTGAAAGCGCGGGACGTGCGAGGGGCCCGGGTGTCGGGGGCTGCGGCCTCCGGGGCGCAGGCGGGTCCCGCAGGGTCCAAGGCAGCGGGCGAGGGGGCGACGGACGAGATCGACCGGATCGTGGCGCAGCTCGCGAGCAGCAGGAAGGACTTCCCGCTCGTCGTCGGGCCGCACCGCATCCGCCTCACGCATCTCGACAAGGTCTACTGGCCCGCCGATCAGGCGCTGCAGCAGCCGGCGATGACCAAGCGCGACCTGCTGCGCTATCTGGCGCAGGTGTCGCCGCACATCCTGAGGCACCTCGCAGACCGCCCGCTGACCATGATCCGCATGCCGGAGGGGATCCAGGGGCACCGCTTCTTCCAGAAGCACTGGGACCAGGAGCGGCCGGAGTTCGTCGAGACGATCACCGTCTTCTCCGAGCACAAGGACGAGAAGCACGACTATCTCCTGTGCAACAACCTGCCGACGCTCCTGTGGCTGGCCCAGCTGGGGACGCTCGAATTCCACGTCTGGCATTCGCGCGCCAGGCCGGGGCCGGACGCCCAGGGCCGGGGCACCGAATACGCCTCGTCGCTCGAGGCCCTGGAGGCCTCGGTGCTGGACTGTCCCGACTACCTTGTTTTCGACCTCGACCCCTACATATATTCAGGCAAGGAAGCGCCCGGCGACGAGCCGGAGCTGAACACGGCGGCGTTCGAGAAGGGGAAGGAAGTGGCGTTCAGGCTGCGCGAGCTGCTTCAGAGCATGTCGCTCGAGGCGATCGTCAAGACCTCGGGGAAGACGGGGCTGCACGTCTTCGTGCCGATCCGGCGCACGCTCGGGTTCGACAAGGCCCGCGAGGTCTGCGAGCTGGTCGGGCGGCACCTGATGCGCAAGCACCCGAAGGACATCACGATGGAGTGGAGCGTGCCGAAGCGCACCGGGAAGATCTTCCTGGACTACAATATGAACGTCCGCGGCAAGACGCTGAACGTGGCCTATTCGCCACGCGGCGCCGCCGGCGCCCCGGTGTCGATGCCGCTGACGTGGGACGAGCTCGCGGGCGCGCACCCGCTCGACTTCCGGATCGCCAACGCCGCCGAGCGCCTGGCGGAAACCGGCGATCGCTGGCGGGACGCGCTGAAGAGCAAGCAGGATCTGGAGCGTCTGCTGAACCGCACGACTTGAGCCGGAGGGAAGAATGGCACCACGGGCCATCGCGTCGCTGACCGTCTCCTTTGGACTCGTTTCGATTCCGGTGAAGCTCTTCTCCGCCACGGAGGCGAGCCACGCGATCTCTTTCAATCTCCTGCACAAGGGATGCGGGTCGCGGCTGAAGCAGCAGTACCTCTGCGCCAAGGAAGAGGTGGTGGTCCCGCGCGAGGACATGGTGAAGGGGTACGAGTTCGCCAAGGACCAGTACGTGATGTTCTCTCCCGAGGAGCTGAAGGCCGTGGAGGAGGCGGGGACGCACAGCGCCGAGATCGCCGAGTTCGTCCCGATCGCCTCGATCGACCCGGTGCACTTCGACAAGGCCTATTACCTCGCGCCCGACAAGGGCGGGGCGAAGCCGTACGCGCTCTTCGCCAGGGCGCTGCGCGAGTCGAAGCGCTGCGCCATCGGACGCTGGGGGGCGCGCGGCAAGCAGTACATCGTGATGATCCGCCCGGTGGCGGACGGCCTGGTCATGCAGCAGCTGCTTTACGCCGGCGAGGTGAGGTCGCTCCAGGAGATCGAGATTCCCAAGGGCGAGGTGAAGGACGCCGAGCTCAAGCTGGCGCAGCAGCTGATCGAGCAGCAGTCGTCCGAGGCCTTCGACCCCGCCCCGTACGTCGACGAGGTGCGCACGCGCATCGAGGCGGCGATCCAGAAGAAGGTAGAGGGGCAGGAGATCACCATGGCCGAGGCGCCCGAGGGCGGCGCGCAGGTCATCGACCTCATGGAGGCGCTGCGCGCCAGCCTGGAGAAGAAGGCCTCCGCGAAGGCGCGGCAGCCCCAGGCCGAGGAACGCAAGCCGCCCAAGCGCGCCCAGGAGAGCGAGGCTCCCGCGAAGAAGACCGCCAAGAAGTAGGGGAGGGCCCGGCCCGTCATGCACCCGTACAGCGCGCGCGACGTCGAGAGGCTCGTTCACCTCCCGCGCAGCAGGATCCGATCGCTCGTCGAGGCCGGGTTCGTGTCACCCGCGCGCGGGCCGCGCAACGCCTGGCGGTTCTCGTTCCAGGATCTGATCGTCCTTCGCACGGCCCAGGCGCTCGCCGCGGCCAAAGTCCCGCTCAAACGCATCACGCGTTCGGTGAAGGAGCTGCGGCGCCGCCTTCCCGATTCCATGCCTCTTTCCGGATTGAACATCTCAGCGGAGGCCGATGGCGTCGTGGTCAGGGAAGGGGCCCGCCGCTGGCGGGCCGAGTCGGGGCAGTACCTGCTCGGCTTCGAGGGCGACGCTGCCGGAGGCTCCCTGAGCGTCCTCGAGCGGCAGGGCGCGGAGGCGCCGACGGGCGCACAAGACTGGTTCGACCGGGGAGTCGCCCTGGAGACGCAGGACCCGGAGGCCGCCGTCCAGGCGTACGAGCGCGCCATGGTGCTGGACCCCGGGCTCCTCAAGGCCTGCATCAATCTGGGATGTCTGCTCCACGAGATGGGGCGTTTCGACAGGGCCGAGGGCGTCTATCGCGACGCCATTCAGCTGAACGGCAGCGACCCGGTGCTGCTCTACGACCTGGGCGTCCTTCTCGGCGACTTGGGGCGGAAGAACGAAGCGATGGAGGCGTATCGGGCGGCGCTGCGGGAGAATCCGCGCTTTGCGGACTGTCATTTCAACCTTGCCCTGCTGTGTGAGCGACTTGGCAGACCGAAGGACGCCATCCAGCACATGGCGACGTATCTCAGGCTGACCGCGACGTCCAAGTCGGAGTAGCTGACGACCACGACCTGCCTCGACCCGGATCCCGGAGCGCCGGGTCCGGCGGAACCTGCCCCATCCTCCCCGCACGGGAAGCCCCGTCCTCCCGTGATGGTCGTGTCTCTGGCGACCGCCGTCCTCATTGCGGCCGGCACCGTGGGTTACTTGTGTTTTCGGACGGGTGCCGATCACCCGAGGCCCGGCAGCCTCCCGTCAGGATCGGGGGTCCTCGATCTGGATCTCGGGTCGGGCTCCGCTCGGGGAGTCGTCATCATCCCCGCGCCTTCTCCATCCGCCGGGCTGCAGGAAGTGAGGCTCTCCTTCCTGGTGCCGCCCAGTCCGGGCGCCATCTACGAGGTCGAGGTCCGGGGGCCCGCCGACGATGTGCTGATGAGGGTCGAGCGCGGGCCGCTTCTTCTGGACGACCTGGGAGGCGGGAGGGTCGGCATTCCGGCCTCCCGCTTCACGGAACCCGGCGACCACCGGCTCGTCCTCAGAGAGTTCGCGTCGGGCGGCGGGGTCCGGGAATATCGCTACCCCTTCCGAGTCAACCTTCCCCTCTCCCGCTGATTCGCGGCCGCGCCCGCAGCGCGCGGTGAACTCCGGCACCAGGGGCTGCTGCCCGGCGGGAGCGCTCGAGGATTGCGCCCTCCATGCCGGATCACCTGGGAGGACCATGAGTCGGACCCGTTCGCTCGTGGGCCAGAGTGGTCTCGAAGGATTCGAATGCCTCCTCGAGCTCGCCCGAATCTTGATAACGAAATTGAACGGGCTGGGGTCAACGCTGGGAGAGGGAAGCGGGCGGGGGATCGGATTGCGGTCGAGAAACGCCGAGACTTGGCACACGCTGCGGCAACGGAGCGGCGTCGCGGTCGACGGGCTGCCAATCGTCACCCATCAGACTCCGATAGCGTGTCGCCATCAGCCGCGCCGCGTCGACGTGGCCGGTCTCCTCGAGCAACTGGCCGAGATAGCCGACGGCCCATGGATGGTCCGCCTGCATCGTGAGGAACTGCTCGACGGCGGCGATCGCGCCATCGACGTCCCCGGACCGTGCCCGAATCCGGGCCAGTGTGAAGGCGACCGAGTCGTCCTCGGGGTTGAATTGCCACGCCTCCTCGACGCGGTCGCGGGTCTGAGCGAGATCGCCGGCCCGCCAGGCTTCCTTCCCGGCCAGAAGCGCGGCCGTGGCCCTCTCCGAGGCGTCGGGCACGAGTCGCCGGGACTCGACCTCGGCCTCGTCGAGGCGGCCCAGCCTGCGAAGAGCGTCCACGAGCAGAGCGCGTGCCTCTTTGTCTGACGGTTTGTTGCGCAAGTAGGATCGAAGCGAGTCGACCGCCTGGTCGTACAGGGCGTTTCCGATCGACACCGAGCCGAACAGCAGACCGAGATCCGGATTGGCAGGATCATCGCCGGAGCAGGGATCGACCGGCGGATTCGTCCCCGAAGACTCGGCGGATCCGCAAAGCGGCTTCAACGCCTCCAATGCTCCACGATTATCGCCGAGATGGTGCAGGGCCTTCCCAAAAAGATATTGGGCGTGACGGTCCGATGGATCGAGCCTCGCCAGCTCAACGGCGCGATGCCGCAGAGCCGGCCAGTCCGCGCGCTCTTCGAAAAGGTTCGCCAGAGCGCGTTGCAGGCCCGCATCGGTGGGATACAGACGCGCCGCGACCTCCCAGCGGTTCAGGGCCTCGTCCGGCCGTCCGGCGGCACGCAAAGCGTCGCCGTAAACGCGCCACCCCGCGGCCGTGTCCTCGACGTCCAACGAGCGCTCGGCGAACGCGAGGGCCGTGTCGGTGTCGCGCAGCGCCAGACGTGCCGCGGCGATGCGTGCCCAGACGGCGGCACGCTCCCTGTTGTCCGCATCGCCCAGGAGGAGGTGTTCGGCCAGTGCGTGCGCGCCGTCCGGGAACAGCGCCCCCGGGTCGGCGAGGCTCGCGCCCGATACCCCGCGCGCCAGCACCCGCAGAGGCGCCACGAACTCAATCAGCATGTTGTCGTCCGTGTTGAGATCGCCCGACGGTATTGCGCGGCGAAGCGCTTCGCCGCCGTTCCACCAACGGGCCACGATGTCTTCGGGGCCGTCGACGCCGACGCGTGCGAGATCGGCGCGCACCGCGGATCCGGCGCGTACGAGTATCCGGCGCATGTCGAGTGAAAAGGATCGGTCGCTACCGAGAATGATGGCGTCGCCGCCTACGCGAAACAACTGCGCGTGCGGGAAAACGGCGATGAAGCTGCGGAGCAGGGTCAGGAGGTCCTTGGCGTCCAGCTCGTAGAGCTGCACCCACTGGCCGAACACACCTCCGGGGCTCAGCCGCCGTCGAGCGATGGAGAAGAAATCGGTGGTAAAAAGCGATGCGGATCCGGCGGTCCACGGATTCGAGGGTTCCGAAATGATGACGTCGAAAGCCGGTCCCGGAAGCGCCAGTCTGGTCCTCGCATCGTTCAGCACGAGATGCACCCGTGGATCGAGAAGGGGCGATCCGCTTTGGGCATCGAAGAAACGGCTCGCCCGCACGACCGCGTCCTCGATCTCGATGCACTCGACGTGCCGTACGGGGTGCTTCAGCACCGAACCGAGCGTCACTCCGCTTCCCAGGCCGACTACCAACACGCGGTCGGATGTTTTCGCGAGCATAAGAGGAAGGTGAGCCATAAGCACTTGCGTCGGCAGATCCCCGAGAACCGCGGGAATCGTCCGCGCATACGGATCGGTCAGGCCGGACGGCACCGATGCGTCGGGCTTGCCGTTGATCTGCAGCGCGAGCAGCGGCGTCGTGCGGATGACCTGGACGGTGCACGTGAGGCCCTCTTCGAACATCAGGATATCGCCGGCGTGCGTGCGAGCCTTCTGGCGAAAAGCGGCGCGATCCAGGCCAAGGTACTCCTTGGCGTAACGAAACACGCCGCTCGACAGGATGTCGGGACGCCAGCGCGGCGCAAGGATCATCACGTTCGCGGCAAAGACAAGCAGGGCCAGTGTCGTGGCGAAACGCAGCGCGGGCCCCGCCTCGCTCCGCGCCGCGACGAACACGATCATCGCCACGATCGCGTTGACGAGAATTCCGGAACGGAGTGTCGGGCCGGTGCCGAGCCTGGGGACCAGCCAGAAGCCGGCGGCGATCGACCCGAGGATGGCTCCCAAGGTATTCCAGGCGATGGCCCGGCCGACCGTGCGAGAGGCGCGCAGGCCTTCGGGATCGAGAGCGCCGACGATGGCCGGGAACATGGCGCCCAGGCCCATCGTCGGCAGCACCATCAGCACGGCGGCGAGTCCCCATTGGACTCCCAGTACGCCGTGCGGGGAGGGGGGCAGGTGGCCGAGCGCCACGACATAGAAAAAGGGGAGCTCATCCACCAGAAACAGGCTTGCCCACGTGGAGATCGCCACCACGGTCTGGCAGAGGCCGATGGCGACCAGCGGCGTGACGCCCGGTTGCAGCACGCGGGCCCCGATCCAGCCGCCCACGCCCAGTCCGAGGAGAAAGGTGGCGAGCATGATGGTGTACGCATAGGTCGAAGATCCGAGCACGAGGACGAGCAGCCTGTTCCACGCCACCTCGTACACTATGGCGGTGAGGCCAGAGAGCGCATACGCGGCGATCGACAGCCCCGTGATCGCACGCACGCCCCGGCCGTCGGCGACCGAAGTGGCCGCGGCTCCGACATCGTCGACACGCATCTCTGCCTGGCCCATGGGCAGGCTCGCTGAGCGCCGGCCCCGGCGCATCATCAAGAAGGCGACACACCCGACACCGAGATTGATGCCCACCGCCACGAGCTGCGTGCGCAGGAGGCCGAATCGGGGCAGTAGCAGCAGACCGGCCGCCGCGCATCCCATCACCCCGCCGAGCGTATTGATGGCATAGAGCACGCCGACACTGCGACCGGTCGCCTCTCCTCGGCGTGCGACGAGGTTGCTGATCGCTGGAAGCGTGGCCCCCATCAGGGCCGTGGGCAGAAGGAGCAGCAGAAAGCAGAGCACGAGACGCACGGCGCTCGTCGCGACGAACGAATCGCCAATCCATTGCGGAAGCGTCCGCACGAGCGCCCCCTGCGCCTTCAAGAGAACGGGCACGCACGACGCGACGACGGCAAGCGCCGTTTCGAGCGCCGCGTAGAGTCCCAGGGGTCCGAGCCGGACGAATGTGTGTGCGCGCGCTCCCATCCACCAGGAGCCGAGCGCGAGTCCCCCCATGAAAGCGGCGAGGACCGTTGCCACCGCGTATGTCGTCGAGCCGAACAGCAGCTCGAGAGCGCGCGCCCATGACACCTCATAAATCAGCCCGCTCGCTCCCGACAAGAAGAGGCAGATCGAAACGAGGCGAGTCGGCGCAGGCGGGGCCGCCTGTAGCGGATGCTGTTGGATCGGGAGGCTCATCAACTCGTCCGCAGGAATGTAGACGGCGAAGGGACTCAGTCGACTCCATCCGGAGGCGACGCGCGGGTCAAGGTGCGAACAGCGTCATCCGGCCTGTGCTCGATGACGTCGGCGACCGCGTCTGCCAGTTTCGGAGTGTCCTCGTATTGTCCGTGCAGCCGTCCCTTCGTATCGATCAAGAAAAAGATGCCTGGATACCGGACCTTATAGGCGCGTCCCAGCGGATCGTTCCAGAGTACTTTGCCCGAGAACGATGTCGGCCACGTGATCGCATGCTCGGCCAGGAATGTGTCGAGGGCGGCGCGATCCGCGTCGAACGAAACCATCAGGATCTCGAGACCGGATGATCGGTACTGGGCGTACAGGCTCTTGAGGGCGCCTATTTTGGACGTCGCCTGGCCGCACCACATGGCGAAGAAATAGATCACGACGGGGCGGCCACGATAGTCGTCGAGGAATGTCCGGCGCCCGGTCTCATCCTCGAACGGCGCGTCCGGCGCCAGCTCGCCTACGATCGGCGGTCGCACTGCGTGTGCCAGATCGAGACGCCTGAGCGTCAGGGCGCGTCCCTCGGGATCGATGGCGGTCGCTTCGTAGACATAGTGGCCCATCGAAAACTGGGACGAGAATGAGCCGAACTCCGGGGAGAATGGATCGATGCTCAAATGCCGATCACCATCCAGATCGACGAACATGCCGTCGAGGGGATCGTGCGTGTACAAACCGTCGCCATTGCCGTCGAAGAGAACCGCCCGGCAGCGGCGACCGTCGAGGTAGACCCGACCGACCATTCCATAGACCGTCTGGACGCGATAGACGGGATTGGTGTCGATCGCGATGCGCGGCTCGAGGACGACGCGCACCATCTGATGGATGTCATGTTCATCGCCGGTGGGACCGGTACGCCAATGGAATTCGGCGAGAAACGACCGGGCGCCGGCGGGGGAGCGGTAGGCCGTCAGGTTGACCGGGTGTTCATCCTCCAGGCTGCCGTCGAGATCCGAATCCCACCACGCCTGCTGCGCCAGGCCTTGCGTGTATCGCGCCAGGAACGGGAGGTAATGGCGGCTGTCGGTGCGACTATCGCCGGAGAGGCGTCGCATGATCGTGCCAGACCAGAGCTCACCGTCCTGGCCGACACGATCGTGCAGGACGGCGTGCTCGACGGGCTTCATGCCGACCGCGGCGTATTCGAGATTCACGACAGCGCGGTGAAAGCGGTACTGGCCGACTTCGCGGTCCACGCAGCCCGGGGCGCACATGCTGAGGGTTGTCAGCCCGACGAGGATCGTTCCGCGCCCGAGTTGGGACAGCGCCAAGCTAAACGTGAAAGCCTCCCGAGAACCTGGGGACGGCCGGAAGGCCGTCCCCAGGTTCGTCGAAGTGCGAAAATCGCCTTCAGTTAGGACGCCAGCAGTCGAAGGAGCCGTTGCACGTCTTACACTTGCACGGAGGCTGGTTCTCACACGTCTCCCCGCACGGGATCGTGGCCTTACACCTGGTACAGGCTGCCTGGTTGAACGAGGTATCGAACTCGGAAAGAGTCACGAAGGGATCCGAGGCGTCACGGTTGGCGTTGGCGGTAATGGCGGTGGTATCCGTCGCCACGTTGACCATGACCAAAACCCCGATGGCTGCAACTAACAGGCTTAACACGATTGGGGCCTTCCTCATCGTTTATCCTCCTCGGAGCAGGTGTTAGGAGAAAAAAAGAGCGTCATCGGGAGGTCGCCGACCTCGACGGAGGGGATCGCGCCGGCCCGGGACATTCGGCGAGCCGGCAGCCGTCCGGTCCCCGCTCCGCCTCGCAGGAGAGGCGGTCGATTGCGCCTGTCTGGACTTCATAAATGGCTTGCGCCGGCAATTTCACGGTCCGTCTTCACTCCGAGACACACCTTCAGGGCGCCCGAAGATGCGGGGAGGGCGAGAACGAATCCTGTGTTTCTAATAGAACAATTGTCGAGCAGTCGGAAAAGGTTCCCTTGTCATTCGGTCAATGCCGTCGCAGCGGAACGTGGCGCGTCCCGAGCGTGACCGCCGTGCGCTTTGGAGTCGCGCGCCGGTCCTGCGTGCGGAGACCGTACGATGCGGCCGTGATCGCCCGCCGCATCTCGAGACGGCATCGCGACAGGCGAGATTTCACCGTGCCAATCGGGATGTCGAGAATGCGGGCGATCTCGCCGTAACTATGCTCCTCAAAATAGAAATATCGGATCAGGTCCCTGCACGCGGGGGACATCCCCTGGAGCGCGAGCCTCACCGTTTGCAAGGTCACGGTGGGCTCACCGACAGCCCGATCGAGGAGAGCCCCCGCGTCTTGAGGGCGGCCCTGCAGCGACGACTTGCGCGACAGTGTCTGCCGGGCCGTGTACATGGTGATGGCCTGGATGTAAACGCGCAGATCGCGCGAAGGATCGAAATGCTCGCGGCGAAGGGAATCGAGAATCCGCAGCATCACCTCCTGTTCCATGTCTTCTTTTTCCGAGCGGAGACGGGTATACCGGGGCAAAGCGAGAATCGAGCGAATCCACCTCAGGACGACTCGGACGGCAGCGGGATCGCCGCGCTTCAGGCCGGTTTGGATGAGGTTGTCTCTTGACGGATCGGCACACGTGGGCATGGTCCACCCGTGGACGAGCGACCAGCCCGCCTGGCGATGGGGAGGGGCAAAAGACGATGCCCGGGTGTGCCGCCTCTTGATCGAAAGGCGCCGCGCGTTTCGTGAAGGTGCTTTGAGTCAGACCCGTTGTCCGACAACCGATGGGATCGATTCCCACGCGGACAACGCCGGGTGGCGACAAAATACGCGGCGCGCGCAGCATCGTCAAGCAGTTTTCTCCTGTGCGAAAAGAACCGGCTCAGGCGAGCCGTCCTTCCTCGTTGCGCGGGACGTTCGGTGTCAGTGCTTCTTGAGTGTCTTCAGCCCGAAGGTGTCCATGGACTCCGTCGAACACGACGGTGTCCACCCCGGACAGGTTGTCGGTCATGTTGGCCGCGACGTCGGCCCTATCGACGACGGTGGTCAGCGCGCCTTATCAGCCTTGAGATCGCGTGGCGGCCGGCGAGAGCAGCCGAGGTGGCTGCGCACGTGACCAATCGGCCCGACACGATCGGGTGGGAATAGGCTGCGACGAATTCAGAAACCGCAGGCGCTCAGGTGGGCCGGAGCGACGCGCAACCGGAGGGTGGTGGGGGAGGAGGCAAAAATGATCTCTCCCGAGCCGTCCATGGCGGGCGCAATGCCCAAGAAGGTGATGTTGACCTCGACGTTGATGCACCAGGAACCGGCATTCGAGCACATGAATCCATATCTGTGCGTAAGCGCAAACGGGCAGTCACTCCAGGCACTTCCCGCACTCCTCGACCATTTCTGGGAGCTGCCATCGAAGAAGGATCCGCCTGTCTGCGAGTACTCGAGGTAGTTGGACACAATCGAGCCAGCTCCAGAAAAACAGTACCGAACGGGTGGAGTCCCTATCGGCTGTATCTCCAAGAACAGGTAATCGCTCTGGCCGACGGGGGTTCCCTGCCACGCGGTGCTCAGCCATGTGGCCGGAACGTCGTCCGCGGGCCCGTCGGGATTCTCGTGCGGGAGCAACGGAGCTCGGTTGCACCGCGCCGAAGTTGTTCTCCCAATCCACATGGTTGCAGACGTGCCAACCCGGCGCACATGGTCTCCACGGCCGGCGGAGCGGTGACCCGCCTCACCAGTGCGCCGAACGGCGTCGATGGCTTCAAGTGGGCGCCCGACGGAACACGGATCGCCTTTGCCGCGGGGGAGATGGTGGAGCGCCGGGAGCTCCTGCCCGAGACTCCCGAGTTCCACATCGTGGGGAACGACCGATCCACCTCGGCGAGCCTCTGGATCATCCCGGTCCCCCGGCCGGGAGAAACCACCCTGCCCGCCGCGGTCCGCCTCACCGAGGTCAGAGATTCCTCGGTGGACGATGCGTTCGCGTGGTCCCCCGATTCGAGGCGAGTCGCCGCGGTGCCCAACGAAGTGCCACTTGGCGTGGGCCACGCCAGGCGCGGCGCCGGACGGCCGAGGTCTACCGCGACGAGCTGGCTTTCATGGTTGCGTGCTCTTATCGACGGTCTCCATCCAGGCGACCAGCCTCTCCAGCATCCCGGTGAAGACCTCTTCGTTGCTGCGTCCGGTTCGGGCGGGAACGTGGAAGGAGTGATCCGCGTCTGCGACGGCCTCGAGCGTCGCGCGCGCGCCGAGCCGCTCGATCAGGGGCCGCAGCAGAGGCAGGCTCCCGAAATCGTCACGCGTTCCCTGCAGGAAGAGCATCGGGACCTGCACGTCGAAGAGATGCCGGCCACGCTCGTCCGATGGACGTCCGGGTGGATGCAAGGGAAACCCCAGGAAGACGAGACCGCGGACGCCGGGCAGCGGCGATTCGGCCTGCGCCTGGGAGGTCATGCGGCCACCGAACGACTTGCCTCCCGCAAAGAGCGGGATCCGCGGGACAAGGCGCCGCGCCAGGACGAGGGCGGCGCGGACGGTCGCCTGGGCGAGCTTGGGCGGATCCGGCCGCCTCGAGCCTCGCTCCATGTAGGGGAACTGATAGCGCAGCGTGGCGATCCTTCGCTCGGCTAGCCCGGCGGCGAAGGCCGAGAGGAAGGGGTGAGTCATGCCGGCGCCCGCTCCATGGGAGAGCGCCAGGCAGGCGAGCGGCTGGCGCGGCATCAGCAGAAGCCCGGAGACGGTCCGGCCGTCCTGGAGATCGATCGTCAGGCTTTCGGCATTTTCAGAGGGCATGCTTACGGTTCCGTGCAGGTATTGAAGTCCGATACCTCAGCCGCCGGCGCCATATATACTCCAGCGCGCTATGCGCGAGCCCCGCTGGGTTCCCTACGCCGCCGTAGCGCTACTGGCGGCGGCGGTGTACGTTCACACCCTCTCCTTCGGCTTCGTCTTCGACGACCAGTGGCTCGTGGTCCAGAACCGGTTCCTTCTGGAACCTTGGAGCGCCCTGACCGCCTTCACGCATCATTTCTGGTACGGCACGCCGTTCGGCGCCGGCTTCTATCGTCCGATCGTCGTCGCCTCCCTGGCCCTCAACGGCCGCCTCTTCGGATGGGGGCCGGCGGGATTCCACGCCTTCAACGTCCTGCTGCACGCCGGCAACGCCGCTCTCGTGCTCCTGCTGGCACGGCGGCTGCCTCTTTCGGGCTTCGCCGCGGGTCTCTCCGCCGCCCTGTTCGCGGTCCACCCGGTCGGCGCCTGGCCGGTCGGCTCGGTGGTGGCGCGGGTCGACCTGCTCCCGGCGATCTTCATCCTCCTCGCCTGGATCGCCTGGACGACGCGGGATGGCGGCTGGCAGCGGGGAGGGATGCTGCTGACCGGAGCGTGCTTCCTCGGAGCGCTGCTCTGCAAGGAATCGGCGGCCGCCTTCCTTGGGATCGTGGTCATGGCGGTGCTGCGGCCTCCCGTGTCGCGGATCGAGGGCCGGGCGCCGCCGCCGCGGTCGGTCCGCTGTCTCGGCCTTGCCGCCTCGGTCGGCGCTCTCGGCATTTACCTTGTGGCGCGCCGGATCAACGGCATCGGCCTGCCGTCGATCGAGCAGCTGGTCAACCCGCTCGCCGGGATGCCCTGGTCGTCGCGCGTGATCGCGGCGCTCGCGCTGAGCGGGCGCTACGTGCTCTATTTGGTGTTCCCGCTCCGGTTCGCCGATCCGCACGACTACGCCCCGAGCGCCTCCCCGCCGCAGGTGACGGCGGGAGTGGTGCTGGCGGCCACGGCCTTGCTCGTCTGGGTCGCCGCGGTGCTCGTCCTCTGGTGGCGGCGCGATCGGCTGGCGCTGCCGGCGGCGTTCGCCCTCGGGAGCTTCCTGCCCGCCTCCAACCTGCTCCGGCCGATCAACTCGCTCTACGCCCAGAACTTCCTGTACCTACCGCTCATCGGCCTGTGCTTGGTCACTGGCGAGATCGCCGAGCGGACCGTGAGCCGGGCACGAGCCGGATCGGAGCCGTCGGCACACGGCCGTGCGGCGAGGATCCCGATACGCGGATGGGTCGCCGGCGCGGTCGTCGTCGTTCTCGGCCTCGCCGCCGCCCGGGAGGCGTTGATCTGGCGGGCCGAAGAGCCTCTGTTCAGGGCCTGGACCCGGCGCTTCCCGAACTATGCTCTGGCGCATTTCAATCTCGGGCTCACCCGGCTCGACCTCGGCGACGCGGCGACCGCCTTGAAGAGCCTGCGACGCGCTCTCGCCATCGACGACCGCAGCCCCCAGTTGCAGGCCTACACCGCGGCGGCGCTGATGCTGGTCCGGGACGACAGGGAGGCGCTCGAGGAGGCGCTGTCCCACTACCGCAAGGCTTTCCAGTCTGACCCCCAGTTCGTCAAGCCGCGGGTCAACGCCGCCAGCATTCTGCTGCGCCTCGGACGGCCGGAGGAGGCCGAGCGGGAGGCGCGCGAGGCGGTGCGGATCGCTCCCGATCTGAACGAGGCGCGCATCGACCTCGCCGAGTCGATGTTCCGGCAGGAGAAGTATCTCGAGGCGGCACGGGAGTTCGGCAGGCTGGCCGCGATCCTCCCCGACAGGTTCGAGGTGCGTTCCCCCCATGTCGTGTCGTTGATCCGGGGGGGCGATCTCGACGCGGCGCGGCAGGCGGCACTCGCCGCCCGAAAGGAGTTCCCCGGCCTTGCGTGGTTTGATTTCTGCCTCGCCCGCGTCGAGGCGCGCTCCGGCCGGAGGGCCGAGGCGTTCGCCCTGCTGGAGGCCTCGCTGGCGAAGGACGAGAAGACCAGGGATTGGATCGGAGAGGTCGAGGACTTCGACCGCTATCGGAGTGATCCGGCGTTCGCCGCGCTCCTGGCCAGCGCGCGCCGGGGGCCTTCGACCGGCCCGGCGCCGGGCGCGCCGCTCCGCTGACCGCCCGGCGGCGGAGACTGACAGTGTAAGACAGCCTCGCTTGGCGGTGACGCACAAGGTAGGATAAGGGACGCACGAGCGAACCCGGGAGCCACACATGCTGATTCCTGAAGTCCGTCCCATCGCGCTCGACGAGATCCGCCAGGCGCGCGAGCGCATCGCCAGGACGATCGTCCGCACTCCACTTCTACGTCTGGAGCTGGGGCCGGGGCAGCCCGACATCCGGCTGAAGCTCGAGAACCTCCAGCCGATCAATGCCTACAAGCTGCGCGGGGCGGCCAATGCCGTGGCGATGCTCCCGGAGTCCGAGCGGAGGAAGGGCGTCTGGACCATCAGCGCCGGCAACGCCGGACAGGGGGTCGCCTACGCGGCGCGGCAGGCCGGCGTACCGTGCACGGTCGTCGCCATCGAGACCGCCCCCGCCGCGAAGATCGAGCGGATGAGAGCGCTCGGCGCGCGCCTCGTGCTGGTGCCGTACGAGGTCGCGTGGCAGGCGCTCGACGAGCGGGCTTACCCCGGAGTCGAGGGGACCTTCGTGCATCCCTTCGACGACCACGATTTCATTGCCGGGCACGCGACCATGGGCCTCGAGATCCTGGAGGACGCCCCCGACACGGCGGCGGTGATCGCCGCCATCGGCGGCGGCGGGCTCATCACCGGCGTCGCCAGCGCCGTCAAGGCGCTCAAGCCGGAGGTGCGGATCTGGGGCGCCGAGCCGGAAACCGCCGCCCCCGCGGCCGCGTCGTTCGCGGCCGGCTCCCCCCAGGTGTTCAAGGCCTGGGAGCCCTCGTTCGTCGACGGCGCCGGCGGCAAGAGCATGTTCCCGCGCATGTGGCGGCGGATGTCATCGCTCGTCGACGGCTCCATCGTGGTCAGCCTCGACGCGACCCGCCGCGCCATGCGCCTTTTGGCCGAAAAGACGCGCGTCATCTCCGAGGGAGCCGGCGCCCTGCCGCTCGCGGCCGCGCTGACCGGGAAGGCCGGGCAGGGGCCGATCGTCGCCATCGTCTCCGGCGGCAACATCGACCTGGGCAAGTTCGCGGAGCTGATCGGGGCGGGCGAGAAGGCGCCGACGGCCTGATCTCGCGCGAGCTCGCCACGGCCGATTCGCTCTGACGGAGTGTCGAGGCGGCTGTCTACATCACGTCGAAGGCGTCCACGACGACCCAGGCGCTGGTACCGTCAGGGTTCCATGTGCCCGTGACCCTGATGGTGATCGTGTGAGCGCCTGCGGCGAGGCCGGTGGCCGTGTAGATCACGGCCTGGGCCTGTTCCGACGGAGCGTACGTATCGACCGTCGCCCTCAGCGCGCCGTCCATATAGACCTCCGCGATCCCGCCCCAGACCGCCGTGTAGCCGATCCAGCGGATTCCCGTGCCATTGAAGGTGAGACTGGCGGTGCTCATCGGATACGCGGACTCCACGATCGAGCCGCCGCTCAAGTCGGAGCGGCGCTGCGGCAGCCACACCCCCGTATAGACGACCGAAAGATCGTTCTCCTCGACGCGCATCCCGCTCGAAGGGACGGCGCTGAACGGCGGCACCTGCGCCGACACCCACGACAGCGAGATCAGCGACAGAAGTGCATGAGCGCCGAGCCATGCCAGTACTCGTTTTCCTGAACCCTTGCGCATTCTCATCACGGGGCGTCCTCCTCGGCGTGAAGGATGCGCCGTGACGGGGTCGCCCAGGTATCAGGTCGATTCCTCGGTTCCGGGGCGGAAAACGCCCGAGACGGACTCGGGAGGCGGGGATACCGGGAGGTGCATTCGGGCTCAGTCCGGCCTCACCCCGATATAGGAACCGGCCATCGCGATGAAGTTCCAGACGCTCGAATCATTCCCCGGGCGCGAGACTCCACCATCCCTATCTCAGCGCGCCTGCAGATCGTCCCGGTAGATGGTCGGGACGCCCTGCTGCGCGAGGCGGCGCTTCTGGTCGGAGGGGCCTGATGGGAGGCGCGCGATGTCCGTGACCGCGATCCCGCCCTCGGGGACGCTGCCGCTGGCCGATGTGCCCCCGCTGCCCGTCGATCGGTTCCGGCGCGTCGTCCTCGACGCCGTCGGATCGGGCCAGAGGATTCTGTCCCTGCCGGGCTTCCCCGACGGCGACGGGACCGGTCTCCTGGCGATCCTCGGGAGCGATCGCGACCATCGTCTCTCGGCGGCCCGCTCGGAGCCGATCCGCGGCGGCTACCGGGCGCTCACCCCCGAGTGCCCGCAGGCGCACCTCTTCGAGCGGGAGATCGCCGAGCGTTTTGCCGTCGTCCCGGAGGGGCACCCCTGGCTCAAGCCGGTCCGGTTCCTCGGGGCAGGGGCGGCTCCGGGCACGCCGGACTTCTTCAGGGTGGACGGCGACGAGGTCCACGAAGTCGCGGTCGGCCCGGTGCACGCCGGGATCATCGAGCCGGGACACTTTCGTTTCCAGTGCCACGGAGAGCGCGTGCTGTTCCTCGAGATCGCCCTCGGCTACCAGCATCGCGGCGTCGAGCGGGCGCTCGCCGGCGGGCCCGACGCGCGCACGATCCACCTCATCGAGACGCTGGCCGGGGACACGTCCATCGGTCACGCCTGGGCCTACTCCCTTGTCGTCGAGGCGCTGTCGGGTTCCTCTCCGCCGCCGCGCGCCGAGGCGCTGCGCGGCGTGGCGCTCGAGCTCGAGCGCGCGACCAACCACGTGGGAGACCTCGGGGCGCTGGCGGGGGACGTGGGCTACCTGCCGGCGGCGGCGTTCTGCGGACGGCTGCGCGGGGATTTCCTGAACCTGACGGCGGAACTGTGCGGCAGCCGGCTCGGCCGCGGGCTGGTGCGGCCCGGCGGGGTGGCCTTCGACCTGGGCGCGGAGCAGGCGGCGGCACTGATACCCTTGGCCCTCACGGCTCTCGACGAGGCCGCCGACGCCACGTCGCTTCTGTGGGGCACCGCGACCGTGCGGGCGCGCTTCGAGGAGACCGGCGCCGTCGGCCCCGGGACCTGCGAGGCGCTCGGGCTGGTCGGCCCGGCGGCGCGCGCCTGCGGGATCGGACGAGACGCGCGGACCTCGTTCCCGTCCGGAATCTGGCGCGAGCATCCGATCGAGATCGCCGCGGCCGCCTCCGGCGACGTCCGGGCGCGGGCCTGGGTGCGATGGCTCGAAGTCCAGCGCTCCATCGCCTGGCTGTGCGCGCGCCTGGCGGCTCTTCCGCCGGGCCCGATCCGCACCGCGGCCGCCGGCCTCGCCCCCGGGAGTCTCGCGGTGTCGCTCGTCGAGGGATGGCGCGGGGAGATCTGCCACACCGCCCTCACGGACGACACCGGCCGGTTCCGCCTCTACAAGGTCGTCGATCCCTCGTTCCACAACTGGAGCGGTCTCGCCGCGGCGATGCGCGATCAGCCGATCTCCGATTTTCCGCTGTGCAACAAGAGCTTCAATCTCTCCTGCTGCGGTCACGACCTGTGAGCCGCGGCGCCGGCGGCCCGGCATGCTGAAATCGTGGCTGGTGCGCGCGCGCCAGGGGCACCGCACGGTCCCGTATCCGGGCCCGCTTCCGGCGCTCCCCGAGCGGCTGCGCGGGCTGCCGGTCCTGCAGCCGGAGAAATGCCGTTCGGGATGCGCGGAGTGCGTCGCCGCGTGCCCCACGGGGGCGCTCTCCAGCGGCCCCGAGGGGCTGCGGCTGGATCTCGGCCGCTGCCTGTTCTGCGGCGAGTGCGAGGCTGCCTGCCCGGACGGCGCGGTGCGCTTCACCAACGATCCCCGGATGGCGGCGCGCCGCCGCGACGATCTCGTCCTCGGCGGCGACGGCCCGCGGCTGGCGGCGGCGCTCGGCGACGAGTCGCGGCGGCTCTTCGGCAGGTCCCTCCGTCTGCGCGTGGTCAGCGCCGGCGGCTGCAACGGGTGCGAGGTCGAGGTCAACGTCCTGAACACGATCGTCTTCGATCTCGGCCGCTTCGGCATCCAGTTCGTCGCCTCGCCGCGCCACGCCGACGGCCTGCTCATCACCGGCCCGGTCACCCGCAACATGGAGCACGCCCTGCGCAAGACCTGGGAGGCCGTCCCTGGGCCGCGCCTGGTGATCGCCGTCGGGGCCTGCGCCATCTCCGGCGGGCCGTACGCCGGCCATCCGGAGCAGCTCGACGGTGCCGCGGGGGTCGTTCCGGTCGATCTGTTCGTCCCCGGCTGCCCGCCACACCCGCTCGGCATACTGGACGGGCTGCCGCGACTGCTCGGGCGGGCATCATCGACATGAAGGGGGACGTGGTGATGCTCCTGGCCCTCCAGACCCTGCGCGGGGCGGGGGCCCTCGACCGGCTGTCGCTCGTGGCGATTCTGATTGGAGACGAGGAGGACTCGGGCGCGCCCCTGACTCTCGCCCGGCGGGATCTCATCGACGCCACCGAGCGGGCGGACGTCTCGTTCACCGAGGGGCTCGTGGACATGGCGCTCGACGGCATCGGCCTGATGGGGGACGGCGGTCACACCCGAACGAGACCGCCGACCTCAGGACGCTTCCGAGCCAGGCTTAGCGGATCGCCGTGACCCTCCTGCGTCTGAGCAAAGGGAAGCGCTGAGCCCGCGGCCGCGGCGCCGAGAGGCGCTGGTGGTCAACGCGTGCAGGACTGCGGCTCGCCCGTACCACGTTAGGACCCTCCCAATGCTGGAGGCATTATGTCGCCGAATTCATTTTTGGATATTGCACTTACATCGTAAGCCGACTATGATTACATAGCCATGGAACGCAAGGTAAGGGACTATCTCTCGGAGATCGGACGGCGGGGCGGCCGAAAGAGCCGCCGGGTTCTGGATCCCGGCATGGCCCGGCAAATGGTCCGCGTGCGTGAAGCGCGCCGAGCCTACCGGCGATTCCACGCCAGGTGCTTCTGGTCGTTCGATCCCGACTACGAGATCCGACCGTCCGACGTCGCCTGGGTGGCCGACCAGCTCCGCCGGCACGGCGGCCGTGACGCCTGGGAAGTGGCGAGCCGACTGTGCCGCTGACCGATTATCAGGCAGTCGTGGCCCGGTTGCTGTCCGGGAATCGGACGTTCGATTCGTACCTGGCAGGCGGGGCAGCGATTCTGATCGAGCCGAACACGACGCGCTTCAGCCGCGATCTCGACTACTTTCACGACACGGAGGCGCGCGTCGCGGAGGCGTTCGCCGCCGATCGCGCTCTGCTCGAGCGTCACAAGTTCACTGTCGACGTCGATCTCAATCAGGCCGGCTACGTCCGCGCCGTCGTAAGCCAGGGCGGGAACGCCACCAAGGTCGAGTGGGCTCGCGACTCAGCCTGGCGGTTCATGCCGACCCAACGCGACGAGCGGGTCGGTTTCGTGCTCCACCCCGTCGATCTCGCCGTCAACAAGGTCCTCGCGCTGGCCGGTCGGGACGAAGCCCGCGACGTTCTGGACGCAGTTCATCTGCACCGCAGGGTGCTGGCGCTGGGCGCCCTGTGCTGGGCGGCGTGCGGCAAGGACCCCGGCTTCACGCCGCTGTCCCTCCTGGACCTGCTGCGGAGGCGCGGGCGGGTTCGCGAGGAGGACCTGGCGCGCCTCGATCTGGCGACGCCGATCGACCTCCGGTCGCTGAAGCAGGAGTGGCTCGAGGCGCTCGACTCCGTGGAGGGTTTCGTCGCATCGCGCCCCCCCGAGGAGATCGGCTGCCTCTACTACAGCGCCTCGCGGCGCAATTTCGTGGACCCGCGCGAGGCGGCCGATTCCGTCCTGCATTTCGGCCGCCCCGGCGGCGTATTGCCGCGGATCGCGGATTCGTGATTGTGAAGTGCCGTGACCTCGAGGCCGTTGTCGAGCGCCGTGCTCATCACCGCGTTGACCTGGTCTTCCAGCAGGACCATGTCTCCCATCACGATCGCTCAAGCTCAATGTTCCGAGCCGCCTGCATCTGAGGGACTGGCGGCCGGCTACGCTCCCGCCGCCCAGGAGAGACTTTCGAGAGCGGCAGGGCGCGCACGCGCTGGCCGGTCGCCGTGAAGATGGCGTTGGCGACCGCGGGCAGGACCGGTGGCAGGGCCGGCTCGCCGAGGCCCCTCGGCGCGTGGTCGGTCTCGAGGAACTGAACGTCGATCGCGGCCGGCGTCTCGGCCATGCGCAGCGGCGTGTACTCGTGCAGGTTGCTCTGCACGGCGCGGCCGCGCTCGAAGGTGATCTCGTAGTTCATCAGGTGACTCAGGCCGTCGATCACCGAGCCCTGGACCTGCTGGACGGCGCCGCTCGGGTTGATGATCGGACGCCCGATGTCGTTGACCGACCAGACCTTGCTCACCCGCACCATGTTCTTGGCGTCCACGCCGACCTCCGCCACCACGGCCGAGTAGCCGTAATGGCAGAAGTGCCCGCCGATCCCGAGCGCGGTTCGTTTCCCCGGAGCGGTCGCCTTCGCCGGCGCGCGGGAGCCCCACCCCGACTTGGCGGCGACGGCTTCGTAGACGCCGCATGCGCCTCGGGTCGAACTTGTCCAGCGGGTCCTCCACGTCCGGGGGACGCGCCGACGGCGCGTCGAGCATCGCCAGCCGGAAGCGGAAAGGGTCCACGCCCGCGGCGCCCGCCAGCTCGTCGATGAACGACTGCACGACGAAGCAGATGGCGTTGAACGTTGCGCAAGAACGTCAAGGTCGTGGTGCTCGACGTGCGCGCCGTGCCGGTCATGGACGCCACCGGCCGGGTGAATCTCGAATCGGCCGTCGAGCGTCTGCGTGAGGCCGGCATTTTCGTGGTCCTCGGCGGTCTCCTGCGCCAGCCGCGCGAAGTGATCGAGCGCGCCGGCCGGGAGAACCGACCCGGCCGGCTGGCGTTGTGTGACTCCTATCAGGAAGCGATCACTCTAGGCCTGCGCCACCTTGCGGAGATCGAGCGACCGCAGGCGGGGGCACCGGCGGGCGTCGAGCCGGATTCCTCCGCCCCAATCTCACCCGACGCTGACGCGTCGTTGTGACCTGCGATGGCCGCACCCTGAGACACGTATCTCCCGGCCTGACGCCGAGTCCCGATTCTGGGATCGCGGGGTGTCGGGAGCGGACAGGCGTCTGCCGTCATGGGCGCCGGGCCCGGGCACAACGCCTTGACACCTAGGGCGATGGAGCCGGCGCCAGACCCTGGCACGATACCTGCTTACACAAAAGCGAAGCTGACTGGCAGGAACCATCCTACAGGCTGGTGGACAGGGCACCACACGGAGGACGTATCGTGAGCGCCGGACTCGCCATTCTTCGTGATATCCGCTTCGCGATCAAGTCGCTGCGTCGCTCTCCCGGCTTCACCCTCATCGCCATCATCACGCTCGGACTCGGCATCGGTGCGAACACGTCGATGTTCAGCATACTCAATGGATACCTGCTGCGCCCGGCGCCCTATCCCGACAGAGAGCGACTGGACCGCATCTATCGCGCCACTCCCCAGAATCCCCGCGGCGGTATCTCGCCGGCCGACTACCTCGAGCTGAAGTCCCAGGTGAACGGCTACGGGGACATCGCCGCCTACGCCGCTTGGGACATGAGCCTCTCCGAACCCGGCAAACCGCCCGAGACGGCCGAAGGCCTGCGCATCACCGCCAATCTTTTCTCCACCCTTGGCACCAAGCCTCAACTCGGCCGGGGCTTCCGTCCCGACGAAGAAATCCTGGGCAATCACCGCGTCCTCGTCATCAGCCACCGCTACTGGCAGGATCG
Organism: Candidatus Polarisedimenticolia bacterium; assembly: GCA_036001465.1. Taxonomy (NCBI): domain Bacteria; kingdom Pseudomonadati; phylum Acidobacteriota; class Candidatus Polarisedimenticolia; species Candidatus Polarisedimenticolia bacterium. The sequence continues at coordinate 156,914 of DASYUH010000032.1, read as the reverse complement.
ATTCGGGCGTGACAGTCAGATCCTCGGCCGCACGGTCCGCATCGACGGCGAGCCCCACGAGATCGTCGGCGTGCTCCCCGCCAACTTCAGCGACTGGCGCCATCTGAATTGGGTCGATGTCTTCCGGCCGCTGGGTCTCGACGAAAAGGAAGCCCGCGACCGCAACGCCACGTGGCTCCGCCTCGTCGGGCTTCGCTCCGCCGCCCTCAGCCGGGCGCAGGCCGAAGTCTTCATCGAGAGCTTCGGCCGCCGCCTTGCCGCCGACTTCCCGGCCGCGAACGCCGAAGGCACCTGGCGCGCCGTCCCGATCGACGAGACGTTTCTGCCCAAGTATGGCCAGGACATCGTCGTCATGCTGATCGGCCTCTCGGGTTTCGTGCTGCTCATCGCCTGCTCCAATCTGGCGAACCTGCTTCTCGCCCGTACCATGGCCCGCGCTCGCGAGTTCGCCGTGCGCTCCGCCCTCGGCGCCTCGCGCTCTCAGATGGTGCGCCCCCTGGTCGTCGAGTCCCTCCTCCTGGCCTTCGCGGGCGGCCTGTGCGCCATCCTCATGGCCATGTGGACCTTCGACTGGATCTCGGTCGCCAGCGCAGGGGACAATGGCGTCGGCGTGATTCTCACGTTCGACTGGCACGTCCTCGGCTGGGCGTTCGTCGCCTGTCTGTTGACGGCCCTGGGCTTCGGCGTGGCCCCCGCGCTCTTCGCCCTCCGGCTCGATCTCAACAGCACTCTCAAGAGCGGATCGCGCGGCACCACGGGAGATCGCGGCCACCGACGCTTCCGCAACGTCCTCATCGTCGGCCAGTTCGCCCTCGCCATGGTCCTGCTCGCGGGGGCCTCGCTCTTCGTGCGCGGACTCCACGAGTTGAACAACCGTCGATACGGTTGGGAATGCGACCACCTCGTCACCGGCACCATGGTCCTCCCGGCCACGACCTACCCGGGCGACAAGGACATCACGGACTTCCAGCGCATCGCCCTGGAGCGTCTCGAAGCGTTGCCCGGCGTCGCATCCGCCAGCTTCTCCTACTCGATGCCCTTCTTCGGTCTGTCCGAGCCCCGCAGGTACCTGGTCGCAGGTCGCGAGACTCCCGAGCCGGGCCGTGAGCCCGCCGCGCTCATCAACGGCGTCAGTCCCCACTATTTCGAAACCGTCGGCACCCGCCTGCTCGACGGGCGCGCCTTCAACGCCGGCGACGTGCTCGCCTCCCCGAGAGTCTTCATCATCAACCAGGCCATGGCCCGCGGGCTCTTTGGTGACGAGAATCCCCTCGGTCGACGCATCGCCCAGGCCGGCGGCACAACCATCGAATGGGGGGAGATCGTCGGCGTCGTCGGCGACGTCCAATCGGTCTATCCCGATCGAAACACCGTGACCACCTACCAGCTCTACCAACCCATGGCCCAGGAACCCAGGCCCCTCAACGAGGTCGCCGTCCGCACCGCCGGAATCGCGCCGGCCACCCTCGTCGCCGGTATCCGCACCACGATGATGGCGCTCGACGCGGACCTGCCGGTGCGCAAGGTCCAGCCCGCCGAAGCCACGATCGTCCGGGCCAACTACCAGCTGGGGGTCCTCGGGAGCCTGCTGTCCGCGCTGGCCGTGCTCGGGCTCGGCCTGGCCTCCCTGGGCGTCTACGGCGTCATCGCGCGCACCGTGGCGCAGCGCACCGGGGAATTCGGCATCCGCCTCGCTCTGGGGGCGCAAGCCGGAGACATCACCCGTCTCGTGCTCACTTCCGGGGCGAAGCTCGCGATCATCGGCTCCGCCATCGGCCTGCTGGGCGCCTTCGGCACATCCAGGCTGATCGCGGCGGCCTTCCCCGGCATGCAGACGAGCAGCGTGTCCGTCCTGATTGGCGCCACCGTCCTGCTCATCGCCATCGCCCAGGTCGCCTGCTACCTCCCCGCGAGGCACGCCTCGCGAATCAACCCCACCGAAGCATTGCGGGCAGAATAGAGCACGGCACCGCACGACATCGCGTGGCAGTTGTCGAAAAGGCGCTGCGCGGGCGGGGGCCGGATGTCTCGACGGTCAGCGGAGGACTCACGCAACGAAGAGTCGCCGTCCGCCGAGTGAAGTGACGGCGCCGTAGACCGCGAGGCCGGCGGTCACGAGAATGCCGACGAGCCCGGTGCCGAAATAGGGAGCTGAAGCGTCCGTGGTCATCGGGAAGAAATGATAGAGCATCGTGGTCATGCAACCTGCCGCGGTCGCGAGCAGTCCAAAGCGCAGGTAGGTCGCGGTCACCAGCGCCGCGCCGGCGAACCCGCAGGCCAGGCCGGTCCACGCATAGCCACTGAACTCCGCGGGCCATCCCAGCACGGTCCAGAAGGCAACGAAGGCGATGACCACCAAGGCGTTTTTCCGCAGGACGACCCGGAACGCCAGGACCAGGACCCACACGGCGAGGGTGGCGTAGATCGCGGTCAGGACGGCCGGCAGCAGTCCCGCCACGACGAAGCGGCCGCCCAGAAGCGTTTCGGAGGGCGGTCCGTAGAATCCGGGGCCGGGAAACGACAGGGGGAGCGTCGTCGAATCCACCCCGAGCCATCCGGGGAGGAGCATGGGGAGCTGGCTCCAGAGGATCGTGCAGATGAGGCCCGACAGCGACCCGATCAGGAGATCGTGCCCGACGAGGGGATCCCGGAAGCGCCCCGCGAGGAGGCGGCTCCATCCAACGTGGCCCCGCGGCCACAGGCGGCGGACGGCGGGCTCGAGGGCAACGTAGAGACACCAGATGACCGCGGCGGCGCAGAGACTTCGGCCGACCGCGATCGCGACAAGAGTCAGCTCCGAGTACAAAACGGGGACGTGGTGGGCGCCGAGAACCCACCAGAGGCCATGCGCCAGGAAGACGAAGGCGGCGAGGTGAAACGCGCCGCGTCGATCGGCCCGGCCGAGACGCAGGTTGCGCAGGACGAGAAAGCCACCGAAGGCGAGAACGATGAGGATCCACGCCGTCCACAGCGCCGTGAACAGGCGATTGCCGACCTGGGGCCGTTCCGGACCGGTGGCCGACCAGTAGGGATCGAAGGGAAAGATGCATTCGAAGTAAACCGGTTTCCCCCGCCAGGCAGCCGCTTCGAAGCGGACGGGGACGTCGCCCGCGTCGTGCAAGGTGCCCGACCACGCCGCGCGGACGTCGAATCCGACCCTGGGGATGCGGGTGGGAGGCACGGGCGTCAGGTCCGCCTCCGCCAGTCCGGCCGCCGAGAGCAGCGGGATCCAGTTCGGTTCGGAGCCCCCGTTCCTGGAAAATTCGGCCTCCGGGGGGAACGCCTCGAGGAAGCGGAGCCGTCCGCGCAGATCGGTCCACAGCCGGATGTCCCCCGGCTGGAACGGGGGATCACCGAGAGGGTCGGGGATCCCGTCCGGGTTCTGCGGAACGAGGTATCCGGCCGACTCGCGATACCAGAAGAACATTCCGAGGCTCCCCGGAGCCGCGAGCGCCGCCCACCGATCGGGCTGGGCGCCGCGCGTCTGAAGCCAGTGGAGGTATGTGAAGTTCGTCACGATGCCCCGGGCCGAATCGGCAGGACGCCCAGGGTAGCCCAGCGACTCGAGAGTCTCGCGGGCATGCGCGCTGAGTGCCTCGGCAGATTGGGGGAAGGGCATGCGACCAAGGATTGAGGTCTTGCCAGCCGCACCGAGGACCAGGGCGAGGGCGGCAAGCCACGCCGTGCCGAGAGCGAGAACCGAGCGGGATGACAGCGCCCCGCGCGGCCCCGAGGCCGCGACCAGCTCCGGTGAGGGGGTCTCCCCGGCAGCGAGCGCGGCCTCGAGCGGATCGCCTCCCGGGAGGGCCGTGGCAACGGCGCGCGCCGATGCGGGTCGCCGGTTCGGATCCCGCTCCAGGCATCTCAGGATGGCGCGCTCGACCACCGGGTCGAGCCCATCGACGAGCTGTCCTGGGCTGGCTGGAGACGATTCCTCCTGGAGGCGGCGCAGCTCCGCGATCGTCCGGGCCTGGAAAGCGCGCCTCCCCGTGAACAATTCGTACAACACCAGCCCGAGAACATAGACGTCGCTGCGGACGGTGACCTCGTGACCGTCCAGCTGCTCGGGCGCCATGTAACCAGGCGTTCCGGCGCGGATCTCGAGCCCGTGAATCTCGTCTGCCAGGCCGGCAAGACCGAAGTCGGCGATGCGCACCCGTCCACGGCCGTCGATCATCACGTTCGCCGGCTTCAGGTCGCGATGGACGACGCCCAGGTCGTGCGCCGCCGCGAGGCCCGCGCAGATCTGCCGCGCGACATCGAGGGCCTTTTCGCGTGGCAGTCGCCCGATGCGTATCAAGAGCGACGCCAGCGCCTCGCCGTCCACATACTCCATGGACAGGAAGTGGGCCCCGTCGTGCTCGCCGACATCCCACACGTGGCAGACGTTCGGATGCGCGATCTGGCGCGCCGTGCGCACCTCGCGCAGCAACCGCTCCACACGGTTCGTGTCCCGCTCCAGAGAAGGAGGAAGAAACTTGAGGGCGACAGGCTGTCCGAGCTTCAGGTCATCGGCCCGGTAGACCTCACCCATGCCGCCGCGTCCGAGCAGCGAAACGATGCGGTAGCGCCCGCCGACGATCGAGCCCGGGAGGAACCGTTCGACGTCACGAAGCGGCGGCAGCGCGACCGTGCCCCGACCGTCGGCATGCTCCAACCTCCCTCCCTCGGGGGATCGCCCGGGGAGGAGCGAGGTGGGCACGTTGGCCGGCCGGTCGAGGAAGCCCGTCGTGCGATCCGCGGTATGCAGCAACGCCTCCACCGCGGCGCGGAGGCGGGTGTCCCCGGCGCAGGCCGCGTCGAGATAGGCGCTCCTGCGCTCGGGTGGCAGCTCGAGCGCGGCATCGAGGATCGGCGACAGACGTCGCCATTGCTCCAGGTCGATGTTGGACATGGGCCGTGTCGTGCGAGGATTATTCGTCGAAGCGGTGCTGCCGGTCAATCGCGCGCGAGCCCGCCCGGCTCGATTCCCCCGCATGCAGGCCTCGGCGCTCTCGGCGTCGCAGTGACCGGTCACCCGGGGGGACCAGGCTGGGTGAGACCCCGGCGCCGGGACCCGCCGCAGGACACCCGCGTCGGCCGACGCATTGCACGACGGGTTCGGGCCGATCTAGGATCGCGCTCCCCGACCCTGGAGCGTTCGGAAAGGAGAGGACTCGTGAAACTGAGACTGTCGATCCCCCTCATCGCCGCGCTCGCCCTGGCGGCGCCGGCCCTGGCGCGCGACACGCACCCGGCGGCGGAGGTCCGGCCGCCGGTCGCCGACAGGAGGCCGCACGCGATCGCGTCGCCCAACGGCACGCGTGACGACCCGTACTACTGGCTGCGCGACGACACCCGCTCGAAGCCTGAGGTGCTCGACTACCTCAAGGCCGAGAACGCCTACTACGAGGCCGGGACCGCTCCCTACCGCTCGCTCACCGAGACACTGTCGAAGGAGATCATCGGCCGGCTGAAGCAGGACGACAGCAGCGTCCCGTACAAGTACAAGGACTATGTCTACTACACCCGTTTCGAGACCGGGAAGGAGTATCCGATCCAGGCGCGCCGGCCGATCGACTCGGATCGCGAGCAGCTCCTCGTCGACGCCAACCGCGAGGCCGGGGGGAAGTCGTTCTACCAGCTGGGACGCCGGGTGGTCAGCCCGAAGCAGGACCTGCTGGCGTTTCTCGAGGACGTCGCCGGCCGGCGGCAGTACACGCTGCGCATCCGGGAGATCGCCAGCGGGCAGGACAGGCCGGAACGGATTTCCGGGCTGGGCAACGGAGTCGCCTGGGCGAACGACAATCGGACCGTGTTCTACGTCGAGAACGATCCGGTGACGCTGCTCTCGACGCGGGTCAGGCGGCACGTCCTCGGAAGCGATCCGAAGGACGATCCGGTGGTCTACGAAGAGGCGGATCACAGCTTCTACCTGGCCATCGACAAGTCGGGCGACGAGCGCTACATCCTGATCCGGCTCCGGAGCACCGTCGCGACCGAAACGCAGGTGATCGACGCCGACGACCCGGGGTCGGCCCCCCGCCCGCTGGCGAAACGCCGGACCGACCACCTGTACCAGGCGGACCACATCGCCGGCCGCTGGATCATCCGCACCAACCTCGACGCCCCCGACTACCGGATGATGACCGCCGCCGACCTCGAGACCGGCGTGGCGGGTGAATGGCGCCAGCTGCTGCCGTACGACCGGGGGGTCTTCATCGAGAATTTCGCGCTGTTCCGCGACTACCTGGTGATCAACGAGCGCAGCGAAGGGCTGCTGCGACTGCGCGTGCGCCAGTGGACGAGCCTCGACAAGTCGACCGTCATCCCCTCCGACGAGGCGGCAAGCGCCGACGATCTGTCGATCAACCCCGAGCAGGGGACCGACATGCTGCGCTACGCCCATTCCTCGCTCATCACGCCGGACAGCACGTTCGAGATGAACATGCGCACGGGTGAGCGGCGACTCCTGAAGCGGCAGCCGGTCCTGGGCGGATACGATCCGGCGAACTACGCCACCGAGCGGGTCTGGGCCACGGCGCGTGACGGCACGAAGGTTCCCGTGTCGCTCGCCTACCGCAAAGGGTTCAAGCGTGACGGCCGGTCGCCGATGTACCAGACCGCGTACGGGGCGTACGGGGCCTCGTCCGACCCTGCGTTCGAGATCGCGGCGGTCTCGCTTCTCGACCGCGGCTTCGTCTACGCCCTCGCCCACATCCGCGGCGGCCAGGAGATGGGGCGCGCCTGGTACGACGACGGCCGCCTGCTGCACAAGATGAACAGCTTCACCGACTTCATCGACGTGACCGATTTCCTGGTGCGCGAGAAGTACGCCGCCCCCGACAAGGTCTTCGCCATGGGCGGCAGCGCGGGCGGCCTCCTGATGGGCGCCGTGGCCAACATGGGCGGAGAGAAGTACCGCGCCATCGTCGCGCACGTCCCGTTCGTCGACGCCGTGACGACCATGCTCGACGAGACGATCCCGCTCACGTCGAACGAATTCGACGAGTGGGGGAACCCGAAGGAGAAGAAGTACTACGACTACATCCGGTCGTACTCGCCGTACGACAATGTCCGCGCGAAGCGGTACCCGGCGCTCTACGTGACCACCGGGCTGAACGATTCGCAGGTGCAGTATTTCGAGCCGGCCAAATGGGTCGCGAAGCTGCGCGCCACGAAGACCGACGGGAATCCGCTGCTGTTCAAGATCAACATGTCGGCCGGGCACGGAGGCCGTTCGGGGCGATTCGAGAGCCTCAAGGAGACCGCCGAGGAGTACGCCTTCCTGCTGAACCTGCTCGGGGTGCGCGGCTGACGCCCGGGGACAGGGGATGAGCTACTCCTCGTTCCGCTGGTTTTCGCCGTCCCGGGGACCCTGCGCCGGATCGAGCTCGCGCAGCCCCGCCTGCCTCAAATCGGAGTTGAGCGCCGGGAGGTCGGTCTTCAGGATCCTCTCCCAGACACCGAGGGCCGCCGGGAGGTCACGCTCGATCCTTGCCGTCGCGGCAAGCTGGGCTGCGGTCGGCGCCGCGTCGACCTGACTGACGATGCCGTAGACCGAGTACGCGTCGTCGTTCACGCTGTTCAGGCCGATCGGCTTCGGTACGCCCGCCGGCGGATTCTCCGGTCCCTCGAGCGCCGTCGACGCCTGCGAAGTGAACGCCTTGAGCGCCTCGGCGAGGACGCCCTTCGGCTCGAGCCTGGCCGCCTGCTCCTGCAGCGACCTCGCCTGCAGGATCGCCCGCGAGCTGCGATCCACGAGACTTGCCAGCCTCTTCTGCAGCGCGAACATCCGTTGGAGTCCGGCTTGTGAGGTCTTCACGCGTGGATCGAGCTTCACGATGAGCGGCGCCCTGTGCGACCGGCCGCCGGCCGTGAGCCGCACGGTGTACCGGCCCGGGACCGCCACCGGGCCGAGGGGATGGCGCGGGGTGTCGCCCGGCACCGCCGTGATCGGGTACTCGTGCGTCACCGACACGGGCTTTTCGTAATGCAGGTCCCACACGAAGCGGTGCATGCCGGCCGAGGTCTCCGGGTTCCCGGGCCCGCGCGCCCAGGACGGAGGGATCAGCTGCTTCCTGAGCTCCTCGGGCGACAGCTCCGGCGGATCATCGCCCGCGAAGGTGCGAAGGATTTTCCCGGTGTCGTCGAGAATGTCGATCATCACGGCACCGGACGCCGGCCGGGCGAGGTAATAGTCGATCACCGCGCCGCTGGGCGGATTCTGCGCCAGCGGCTCGTCGGGTGGGATCGGCGTCTCGGCGTAGGTCGACTGCGGGGCGCGGATTGCGGCCGCCGGAGCGAACAGCAGGTCACTGCCCGCCGCGGCGGCCGTGGCCTGGCGCAGCGGCGAGATGTCGTCGAGGATCCAGAACGAACGGCCGTGGGTTGCGACGATCAGGTCGCTGTCGTGGATCCAGAGATCGCGCATCGAGCTGTGCGGCAGGTTGAGCTGCAGCGGCTGCCACCGGCCGCCGTCGTCGAACGAGACCCAGACGCCGGTTTCGGTGCCGGCAAAGAGCAGCCCCTTCCGGACGGGATCCTCCCGAACGGTGTTCACCGGCGAGGGGTCGAGGCCCTCGACGATGAGCTGCCAGGTGCGCCCGCCGTCGCGGGTGCGGTAGATGCGCGGCGCGAGGTCGTCGACGCGGAAGCCGCTGACCGAGGCGTACGCGGTGTGGTCGTCGAAGTGCGAGGCCTCGATCTGGGTGACCTTGTTCCACGGCTTCACCCCGGGAGGGGTGATGTCCTTCCAGCTCCCGCCGCCGTTTCGCGTGATCCAGATTCGGCCGTCGTCGCTCCCCGCCCAGATGGTGTTGATGGCCTTGAACGACGGCGCGACGGAGTAGATGGCGCCGCGCTTCCTGGCGGCGGCCTTGTCGCCGTCGGCCATGCCGCCGACTCCGGGAGGGATGCCCGGGCTCGGATGCGACAGGTCGGGGGAGATGATCTTCCAGGTTTCTCCGTAGTCGGTCGTCCGGAACAGGACGTTGGTCGCGTAATAGAGCGTGCGCTTGTCGATCGGAGAGAAGACCAGCGGCTCGGTGCGCTCGGCGCGGTAGTCCCCCTTGACCGGCAGCGGCGTGATGTTCCGGGTCTGCCCGGTCTTCCAGTCGTACCGGGTGACGGTGGTGCGGCCGGCGCCGAAGATGATGTCGGGATTCAGCGGATCGGGCGCGACGTATCCGTACTCGATCACGTTCACCGGGTGCCAGTCGCGATTCGAGATGAATCCGTCGTTGCCCCGGCTGGTGATGCAGACGGAGCCGCTCTCCTGCTGGCCGCCGCACACCTTGTACGGCCACTCGCTGGTGGTGATCGCGTGGTACAGCTGCGCGGTGGGCTGGTTGTACCACGAGCTCCACGTCCTGCCCCCGTTGACCGTGACCACCGTGCCTTGATCGGAGGCGAGCAGCATGATGTCGTGGTTGCCCGGGTTGATCCACAGGTTCTGGTAGTCGTCGCCGCCCGGCGCTCCCTTGAAGCTCGACCAGGTCGTGCCGCCGTCGCTGGATTTTCCCAGGACGATGCCGCAGCTGTACACGACGTCCGGGTCGGCCGGATCGACCTCGGCGATGGGCAGATCGCCGCCGCCGATCTTCATCGCGGAACGGGGGTCGTCGGTCGCCTTGGTCCAGCTCTCGCCGCGGTCGTCCGACCGGTAGAACCCCATCCCCTTGTTGGTGCCGTACTCGCTCGGCACGGTCGTCGAGAACGTGAGATAGAGGCGCTTCGGCTGGCTGCGGGCGATCGCGATGTTGGCCTGCAGGAGGTTGTCCGGGAGTCCGTTGGTCAGCCGGCGCCAGGTGTCCCCGCCGTCGGTCGACTTGAAGACGCCCCCCTTGGCGCCGTACAGGTTGCCGTCTTCCCACGGCGCCAGGCGCGATTCAAAGAGGGTGGCATACACGATGCCGGGGCGCGAGGGATCGATGGCGACGTCGTACCCGCCGGTGTTCGCGTCGACGTACAGCACCTTCGTCCAGCTCCGGCCGCCGTCGGTCGAGCGGAAGATGCCGCGCTCCTCGTTGGGCCCGTAAGGATGTCCCAGGACGGCCGCGAAGAGCCGATCGGGATCGTCCGGATGGATCGCCAGCTGGGGAATCTGCTGGCCGTCGCGCAAGGCGTTGAGATAGGTCCAGGTCAGGCCGGCGTCGGTCGATCGATAAATGCCGTTTCCGACCGACAGGTCCGGGCGGCGCAGCCCTTCCCCCGAGGCGACGTAGACGATGCTCGGGTCGGATGGAGCGACCGCGATGTCGCCGATCGACTGGGTCGGCTGGGCGTCGAAGATCGGCCGCCAGGTGTGGCCGTAGTCGTCGGTCTTCCAGACCCCGCCGTTCACCGCGCCCGTGTAGAAGACGCCGGGCCGGCTCGGGACGCCGGCGACCGCGCGGTTGCGCCCGCCGCGGAACGGGCCGATCATGCGCCAGCGCAATCCCTGATACATCGTCTCGGGAATCGGCTGCGCAACGGTTGTGCCGGCAGACTGCGCGGCAAGCGCGAGCGCAAGAGCTACGAGCACGCCTCGAATCCGTCGCATCACGTTGGGCCCCCAGAGTCCGGGAATTATAGGCTCCGAGCCGCCGATCACAAGGCCGCTTTGTACAGGGCGAGGAGGTTGCGCCAGGCGCGGTCTGCGTCGCGCCTGCTGCAGGCGGCCCCGGAGCCGGGCACGCAAAAGCCATGCAGCGCCCGCCGGCCCCCCGCCGGATCGTTCCGCTCTAGCCGGCCGCTCCCATGCGGGCGAACCGCCGCTTCATCGCGTTGACCCGCCCGAGGTAAGCGCCGACGTCGTGGTCGCCGCATCGCTGGTGGGCGGCTGGACGGAAGCCGCGCGCCGCATAGGCATCGCCGACCCCCGGCCCGCACAGGTGGATCACGGCGGCCAGGTCCTGCTGGCGCTCGGGCGTGGCGGCGGCGACCCGATGACGCCCGATGGCGCTCGCGACGCTGCGATCCAGAAGGGCGGACGTCATCTCGATGGCGTGGCTCGGCACGACGCGGGTGTAAAGGGCATTGAACCAGCAGGACGACAGGTCGAGCCAGGGGCCATCCTCGACCACCACGTGGTCGTGGATGCAGTAACGCTTCGCTTCGCTGAAGGTCGCATCGGTGATCTGGTACATGCCGACCGCGCTCGACGCCGGCTGGTACACCTTGAACGGATTCCGCGCCAGACGCCAGCGCCAGTACGTCCGCGCCACGGGGTTGCCCGACCCTTCGACCTGGGCGAGCGCGGCCAGGAAGGCAGGCGTGATGACGGCGGTGGAGTGCTCATAGAAGAGCGGCCCGTAGCTCCGCCAGGTCTCGGCGGGGGTCTTGGCGAGCGCACCGCTCACCGGAAAGAACAGCTCGGTCGGCTTGAGGATCGCCTGGTACGCGGCATTGGCCACCGCCCACGCCGCCAGAAAGACGACCACGCCCGCGACGACGCGGACCAGAGGCGGTGCGAACTGCAGCGCCACGATCGAGCGATGTACCGACCGGACCAGGCGCCGGCTCCACCGCGCGAGGCGACGGACGGTCGTTCTCCGGACCCAGGGCGCGCGCCTTCTTCGCGGACGCCTCCTGGGAGCGCGCCAGGGTGAATGCGACGGCATGGAACGATTATGCCGCAGCGGTGGCGGGCGTGAATACCCGGCCCGGTCACCCGCGTCATCCAACCTGAACTGAAGAGAGGTCGAGGCGGGTCTATGCCTTTCGAGCTGTTTTCAATAGATGTTGCCGCCGGCCTGGGTCGATGTCAGTACACCTGCATCCACGTTGAGCGTGTAAGCGACGCCGCCTGTGCCGGTCCAGTCCACCAGGTTGAACGTGCCGCCCTGCGGGACCTTGTAGACCGAGATGTTGTGATAGGTCAGCGGGGTCTTCGGCGCGAGGACCTCCGCCGGGCCCGGCGCCTGCAGAAAGTACGCCGCGCCCGTGCCGACCATGGTGCCCGTGCCGACCGTAGGGCCCATGCCGGTCGGAATCACGAGCACCGCCGTGTGCTCGTCGATGCCGATGTCCCGAGGCTGCGCCGACCAGCCGTTGTCGACGATGCGCGCCAAAAAGACGATGGTCCGCCCCATCCGATCTCGCGTCACGAAGTGCGAATCGAACAGCTTGTCGGCCCCCAGCGCCACATCGAACAGGTCGCGGTCGAGCGTGACGTAGCGATGGAACGGATTCGCCAGCGCCTGGCTCGAGGTCACCGAGCCGAGGGCCCCCGTGTAGATGAACTGGCTGAGCACCGCGAGGCCCGCGCTCGTCCCGCCCACGGGAACCTGCTTGGTGTTCAGGAGGTAGTTCACCTCGGTCTGCACGGCCGTGCCTCGCCACAGGGCGGTGTAGGTCGACTGGTCTCCGCCCGCGATCCAGAGGATCTCCGCGTTGTGGATGTGATCCCTGACGTAGGTGGAGTTGGCGCCGGTCGTGGTGGTGATGATGATGGTTTCGATCGAATCCATCTGCGGACAGAGTTGCTGGAGGTACGGGTTGTAGGCGTCCGTCCCGCTGGTGCGGATCACCACGAAATCGCCGCCCGTGGCGCGCTGGCACATCCACTGGTACGCTTCGTCCACGTCGAGGCCGCCCCCCATCAGAACGAGCCCGGAGCTCAATCCCGACGGCTCCGGAGCATCCGCGGGATTTCCGACGATGAAGGCCTCGAATCCCGGTTTGGGGCGCGGCGCGGCCTGGAGGGACGGGACGAACAGGCAGGCGATGACGATGAAGCCCAGTGGGTGAAGCGGCGTGTTGCGCATGGTGGACCTCCTTTGGTAAGGTCCGCTGAGTTAATCAGGAATGCCCGGGGCGCGTCAACTTCTCCTGGCGCGGGGGGATCGGTTCGGAGCACGCGGGGCAGGGATCTTCGCTCCCGCGCGGCGCGCTTCCGAGAGTCCGATCGCGATCGCCTGTTCCCGCCGCCTGACGGTCCGTCCAGATCTGCCTGACCGCAACCCGCCGCGCTTCATTTCGTGCATCGCACGTTGGACCTTGCGCGCGGCTTCGGGCGGATATTTTCGACGACTTGATTTTCGCGACATGGCATTCACCTCCATTCCGAATCTGCTGCGGTTGTTTCATGCTCGAGGGCATGGATGTTGCAATGTCTATGCCGCGAGGTCGAATGTCAGTCGAAATCGTCGTGGCGGGCGGTTCCGAATGGATCGCGTGTCACACGGAGGCGACAGATTTCAGAAAGGAGCATAAATGAAGACGATGACGCTTCGTAGATTCATGTGGCCGGTCCTCGCTCTGGCGGTCCTGACCTTCTCCTGCGCGCAGCCCGATGCGGTCCTCACGGCGAAGATCAAGGCCAGCATGGCCGTCGACTCCACCGTGAAGTCTTCGCAGATCGAAGTGTCCACTCAGAACAAGGTCGTGACACTGACGGGCAATCTCGACACTCAGGCCGAGAAAGATCGAGCTCTCGAGATCGCCCGGTCGACGAGCGGCGTCGACAATGTCGTCGACATGCTCGCCGTGAAGACCGGCGCCGCATCGGGAGACGCGCCCGAACCGGGCCGCACCGTAGGCGAGCACATCGACGATGCGGTGATCACCGCGGCGGTCAAGAGCCGCCTCCTCGAGGACCCGCAGGTGAAGGGCCTGAAAATCGACGTCGACACTCGCGAGGGGGTCGTATTCCTGACCGGAAGCGTCGGCAGCCAGGAGCAGATGGACCGCGCGGTCGAGGTCGCCCGCGCCACGGAGCACGTCCGGGACGTCAAGCCCAACCTGGTCATCAGTAGAGGGTAGGCGGATGTCGCTGCTCGATTTTCTCCTTCTCCTCCTGGTGGCGGGGATCTGCGGCAGCCTGGCCCAGTCGATCGCCGGGTACTCGCACCGGGGCTTCCTGACTTCAATCGCGCTCGGCTTCGTCGGCGCGCTGTTCGGTTCGTGGCTGGCGCGCTCACTCGGGCTCGGCGAAGTTCTCCCGCTTCACGTCGGCGACAGGATGTTCCCGATCGTCTGGTCGATCATCGGCGCCGCATTGTTCGTCACGGTGCTGCATCTGGTGCGCCCCCGGACGAGCGGCTGAGACCGGAGCGCGCGCGGACGGGAGGGCGAACCCCGGCCGAGGGCGGCTCGCTGGATCGGCCCCGAACGGGGAGCGGCCCGGGTTGCGGGCGCCGTGGGGCGTCGGCTAGCATGGGGCGCCATGACGACCTCCACGATCGCGGTCGACCTCTACAGCGATACGGTCACGCGTCCCACGCCCGAGATGCGCCGCTTCATGTGCGAGGCGGCGGTCGGGGACGAGCAGAAGCTCGAGGATCCCACCGTCAATCTTCTGGTCGAGATGGTGGCCGAGCTGCTGGGCAAGGAGGCGGCGGTGTTCCTGCCCTCGGGGACCATGTGCAACGAGATTTCTCTGCGCGTGCACTGCCGCCCGGGCGATGAGATGCTCGCGCACGCCACCGCCCATCCCCTCCATTTCGAGGCGGGGGGGCCCGCGGCTCTGGCCGGCGTCAACGCTCGCGCCCTGGAGGGACCGCGCGGCCAGTTCGACGAAGCCACCGTGAAAGCGGCCATCCGGCCCGAGAACCGGTACATGCCTCGGAGTCGGCTGCTCTGGGTCGAGCAGACCACGAACCTCGGGGGCGGCTCGGTGTGGCCGCTCGAGCGGCTGCGCGCGGTGACGGCCGTGGCGCGGGAGCATGGTCTCCGCACCCACCTCGATGGCGCCCGCCTCATGAACGCGGTGGTGGCGAGCGGGGTCCCCGCACGCGACTTCGCAAAACCCTTCGATTCTGCTTGGATCGACTTCACGAAGGGACTGGGGGCGCCGGTGGGCGCCGCTCTCGCCGGCTCGCGCGAGTTCATCGCGGAGGCTTGGCGGCTGAAGCAGCAGATGGGCGGAGCCATGCGCCAGGCCGGCATCATCGCGGCCGGCGGCATCTATGCGCTGCGCCATCACGTGAATCGCCTGGCCGAGGATCACGCGCACGCCAGACGTCTCGCGGAGGGCCTGTCCGCGCTTCCCGGGATCGTCATCGATCCGGCCGCGGTCGAGACCAACCTGGTGTACTTCGACGTCACGGGGGCGCTCGACGCGCCCACCGCGGTGGAGCGGCTGGCCGCGCAGGGCATCCTGATGGGAGCCATGGGTCCGCGCACGATCCGGGCCGTCACCCACCTCGACGTCAGCGGCGCGCAGGTGGAGCAGGCCCTCGCCGCCGCACGCGCCGTCTTCACACCAGCGTCCTGATCGGTCCGAACGGGCTGCGGAACCGGGCTTCCGTTGCCGGCCCGCGGTCTTTCGGGTAGAGTCGCGCCTGCATGCCGAGCTTCGTCGACAGCTGGCTCATTCCCATCGTCTCGATCTTCTTCATCGTGGATCCGCTCGCGGCCATCCCCGCGTTTCTCACGATGACGGCGGACGATTCGCCCGGGAAAAGGCGCGCGATGGCGCTCAAGGCGTCGGTCGCCTCGACCATCATCCTGGTCATCTTCGCGACGGCCGGCGGGCTCATCCTGAGGCTCTTCGGCGTGACGCTTCCGGCGTTCCGGATCGCCGGCGGCATCGTGCTGGGCCTCACCGCGCTGGAGATGCTGAGAGCCGAAAGGCCGAGCCGCGAGAGGAGCGAGGAAATCCGCGAGGGGATCGAGAAAACGGACATCTCGATCACTCCGCTGGCGATCCCCCTGCTCGCAGGCCCCGGCGCCATCTCGACCGTCATGGTGCTGATGCGGCCGACCTCCTCCTGGGATTCCGCAGTCCCGATCTACGTCGCCATCGTTCTCACGGGGATCGCCACGTACGTCCTCTTGACCTACTCGGCGCTTCTCCAGCGCGTGCTCGGCAAGACCGGCATCCACGTCCTCAGTCGGCTCATGGGGCTGGTGCTCGCCACGATGGCGGTGCAATTCGTCCTGGATGGGCTGCGCGAGGGCGGGTATGTGAAGCTCCAGGGCGCGCAGAACGCGGTCCGCTCGGACGGCGTGTGAGCACTCTCGGTCTCTACCTGACATCGGTCCTCATCTGGGGCTCCACCTGGCTGGCGATCACCTTCCAGTTCGGGACGGTGCCTCCGGTCGTGTCGGTGGCCTACCGTTTCGCCCTGGCGGGCCTGATCCTCCTCGCCTGGGCCCGCATCAAGGGCCTCCGACTCCGGTTTTCGGCGGGCGAGCATCTCTGGATGGCCTTGCAAGGCCTCCTGCTGTTCGGCATCAACTACATGTGCGTCTACCTCGCCGAGGCGGAGGTCACGTCGGGGCTCGTTGCGGTCGTCTTCTCCCTCCTGGTCGTCTTGAACATCGTCGGGACACGGATCGTCTTCGGCACCCCCCTGAAACGACCCACCATGCTGGGCGCCGTTCTGGGGATCGGCGGGATCGTGCTGGTGTTCCTGCCGGAGATAGGCCGCGGCACCGGCAAGGGGGATCCGACGCTCGGCGTCCTGTTCGCGCTGGGGGGAGCGGTCACCGCCTCGCTGGGGAACATCGTGGCGTCCCGGAACCATGGCCGCGGGTTGCCGGTGGTTCAGATGAACACCTTCGGGATGCTCTACGGCGCCCTGTTCGTGGCCGCGTTCGCGCTCGTCACCCGCCAGCCGTTCCTGTTCGACTGGTCGCCGCGCTACCTTCTCTCCCTGGCCTACCTTGCCGTGTTCGGTTCCATTCTGGCGTTCGGAGCCTTCCTCGTGCTGCTCGGACGCATCGGGGCCGATCGCGCGGGCTACATCACGGTGGCCATCCCGATCGTGGCCCTGCTGTTGTCCGCCTTCTTCGAGGGGCTGCGCTGGCACATGTCCCTGGCGCTCGGGATTCTGCTCTGCGTCGCGGGGAACGTCGCCGTGCTCTGGGGGAGAGGAACCTCGAGGCGCGATTCGTCGGCGTGACCCGCCGGGCCGGGCTCGCTCCTCTGTCCCCCCGAGGGGACGCGTTTCGCATCCATTCAGGGCAGGCCTGACAGCTCCGGCTCTCCGACAAGTGCTCCGAACACAGAGCTTAAGTCTGCAAGGAGCCGCCTGGCATCGTGCTTGCTCTCACCATCCCACGAGTTCGACTGAGATGCATCGAAAGGAGGTATCGATGAATCGCCGTCTGGGTTATTGGCTCGGGGCGTTCGCACTGGCCGGAGTGCTGGCCTGGGGTTGCGCAGGAACGGACCAGCCGGCGGAGCAGTCTCGCACGGCCGGTGACGCGATTCATGACGCCTCGATCACGGCATCGGTCAAGATCGCGCTGGCCCTCAAGCCGGGCGTCGCGGCGACGGACATCAACGTCGACACGAACCGGGGCATCGTGACGCTGCGAGGCGAGGTCCGCACCGAGGCGGAGCGCCAGCTCGCCGTGATGGTCGCCGAGGACATCGAGAGCGTCAGGGAAGTCGTGAACGAGTTGACGGTTCACGGCTGATCCAGCCGATCCATTCGATCCGAGGGCAACCCGTCAGTCCATCGAGCGGCGGATGGTCCGTGCACCGCAAGGAGGGAAGGGTGAAACCGATTCGCGAGGATAGGGTCGTTCGAGTCCTTCTGTTCGTCAGCGCGTGCGCGCTCGCCGGGTGCCTGTCGATCTCCCCGAGCCTGGCGAGGCCCGATTTCGGGATCCGGGGTGGCGCCTACACCGACGCCGAGGAGCCGTTCCTCGGAGCCGAGGCGCTGTTCGGGCTCGGCGGCACGAAACACTGGTCCGGCAATCCCAACATCGAGCACGCCTTCGTCGAGGAGGGAGGCCTGACCGCCTTCAGTCTCGACTTTCGCTACGACTTCCCGACCGGCCAGCCGTACACGATCTGGGCCGGCGCCGGCCCGACGATGCTCTTCAGGGACCAGAACGTGGCGGGGAATGCCGACCAGACCGACGCGGGCATGAACCTGGTGTTCGGTGTCGGTGCGACGAAGGGGGACGTCCGTCCGTACGGCCAGATGAAGGTCGTCGTCTCCGAGGACACCCAGGCGGTGCTGGGGGCCGGCATCAGGTTCTGATCCGATCCTCCGACGCAGTCGTCATCCTCTCCCTGGTGAGGTCGCATGCGCGATTCGGCCGCAGCGGAACAGAACGGGTCGACGGGCGTCGAATCCCCGCTGGAGGTCTACGCGTCCGTTCCCTGGTGGCACAGCCGGACGGGGCGCGCGGCGCTGGGCGTGCTGCTGCTGTTCGCCATCGGCGAGGCGCTGCGGATCGCGCGCCCGCTGCTCCTGCCTCTGGTGATTTCATGCCTGCTCGCCATCGTGCTGGCCCCCATGGTGCGGCGGCTGCGCACGCTGCACCTGCCCTACCCCCTGGCCGCCGCGATCGTGGTCGCCGCCTTCACGGGCGCGACGGGTTTCGGAGTGTACGCGCTGGCCGACCCCGCCACCAGCTGGATCGAACGCGCTCCGGAGACGATGCGCGAGATCGAGAGAAGGCTGCGGACCGTGAAGGCCTCGATGATCGAGGCCCGGCTGGCGGCCGACACGGTGGAGGAGATGACCCGCGTGGATGGCGACACGCCGCCGACGGAGGTGACCGTCAAGGAGCCCTCCCTCGCGGCGCGCGTGGTCGCAACGACGCGGGCGGCCCTGCTGCACGCGGTGGAGGTGATCATCCTGCTCTACTTCATTCTCGCTTTCGGCGACGCGTCCCTGCGCAAGCTGGTGAGGATCTCGCCCCGCCTGCGTGTCAAGATCCAGGTCGTCAAGCTCGCCACGGAGATCGAGCAGGAGATCTCCAGCTACCTTTTCACAGTCGCCTGCATCAACGCAGGATTGGGGGCCGCGACGGCGGTCGCGATGTCGCTCCTCGGCATGCCCAATCCGGTGCTGTGGGGGGTCGTGGCCGCCGTGCTGAATTTCGTGCCCTACCTGGGGAGCGCGGTCACCCTGATCGTGCTGACCCTCGTCGCCATCCTGACCTTCGACACGCTGTCCGGGGCGCTGCTCGTCCCCGTCGTGTTCCTGTCCCTGGCCACGCTGGAGGGGCAGTTCGTCACTCCGATCATCGTGGGCCGAAAGATGTCCCTGAGTCCTCCGGCCATCGTGATCGCGCTGATGGCGGGCGCCTGGATCTGGGGGGCGGTGGGCCTGCTCATCGCCGTGCCGGTGCTGGCGATGCTGAAGATCTACTGCGCGCACGATGACGCGCTGTCACCCGTCGCCGAAATGCTCGGAAGCGACTGAGCGCGTGGGCGGGAACGGACGGACGGACCTACTTCTTCCCGAAGCCGATCAAGGCGCCGATCTGGTAGTAATCGGCGTCGCCGTCGACGTTGAACAGGGTGACGTCGGTCGCCTCGACGATCCGGCTGTGGATGCCGAGATTGAACATCGTGCCCAGGCGCCAGAAGATCCCGCCCTCGAGGTAGGCGCCGGTCGTGTCGTCGCTGTCATCGGCGTCGCCGAGGACTGATTCGACGTCCGCCTGCGCCTCGACGAAGGTCAAGCCCCCTCCGAGGAACGGCCGCGCCGTGTTCACCTTCCAGACCTTGTGGAGCCCGAGGCTCCATTCACTGACCTCGGAATCATGGTGCCGGGCCGGCCAGGTTGCTCCGACGCCGGGCCCTGCTAGGCTCGTTCCTTGTCCGATGGGTCCGACTTGAACGGCTCCTTCAGTACCGTCTTGACGCCGGAGATCGAGCCGGTCAGGGCGTTGCGCACCGTCTCGCCGGCCTCGGCGCCCACTTCGCCGGCGGCCTTGAGGGCTCCTGTCGCCGCGGCGGAGGCCGCTTGCGTGACGTCCAGGCCGATCTCCTTGGCACCCTGAATGGCGCCCGCGACGAGCCCTTTCGCGGCCGCGGCCAGGTCGCCGGACATGCGCGCGGTCGTCCGGATCACGGACTCGGCGGTCTGACCGATCGTCTGGAGGTTCGCGGCGCCCGCCTCCCTGGAGCCCCGCAGCACGCCCAGCACGATCCCCTTCGCGGCCGATCCCAGATCGCCGCCCACGTCGAGGACGGCCTGGAGGGTGCCCTGGACCACTTCGGCCGTCGCGCGCACAACGGACGTCGCGATGCCACCGATGCCCTGAATCGTCTTCGCCACGGTCTTGCTGACGACGTCGACCATCGCGCCCGTCACGTCCCCGGTCCCCTCGATGCCGTGCACGATCCCGTCCTTCACCGTCTCGATCAACCCGACATTCTGTTGTTTTGCAGTCGCTTTGGCCATCTGTCACCTCCTGTCCTTGATCCAGTACACGAGTCTGTTTCACCGTCCGTCCTTCGCCGCGGACGTCCACGTTTCAGGGGCCCTTTCGAGGTCCACGGCGCAGACAGTGCCTTGAGATGCAAGAGCGATGCCCGGATCGCGCTTCCGCGGGTCATTTTGTCCTGTTCTTTTCATGCTGCGGGTCGGAGGGCCGCCGATGCGTTCCTCTGATGGAGTCGATCGCCCCGGTCCCAGGTCTCATCTGGGCCGGATCAAGGACCCGGGGCTGAACCGCGTGCGCACGGCAGGCGCGTCCCAGCACCTGAGAGCGGCGTTGAACGCGTGCACGATGACGAGGTGACGTCCGGCGGCACGGCGCCTAGCGTTTCACCGCCGGACCGAAGACCCGGGGAGGGAATCCCGTGCGGAGCATCTCGACGTACACGTTGCGTCCGCTCTTGTGCTTCGGGAGCACGAAGAGGTACGAGGCGGTGCCGCCCGTGATGCACTGCTCGCAAGGGATGGTCACGGTGTTCAGCTGGATTCTGTTCCCCTGCGAGTCATAGACGATCACGTTGAAACCGGCGAGGTCGGTCTCGATCGAGGTCCCCCATGTGAGAGTCCCGGACCCCTTGCCGAGTTCGTTCGAGAAGCTGATGAAGAGGTCCACGACGGCCTCCTCGCCCGGCAATCCATTGCAGAACGAAAACGGGTCGCACGCATCACCGATGCCGTCGTGGTCGCAGTCCTCCTGCCCCGGGTTCGGCCGGCCGATGCAGTTGTCGCACTCGTCGCCGAGCCCGTCCGCGTCCGAGTCCTCCTGCTCCTGGTTCACCCGGATTTGACAGTTGTCGCATGCGTCCCCCAGGCCGTCGTGGTCGAAGTCGGGCTGGATCGGGTCGGCCACGGCCGGACAGTCGTCGCAGGCGTCGCCCAGCCCGTCGCGGTCCGCATCCCTTTGCTCGGTGTTCGGCAGGTCCGGGCAGCTGTCCTCGAGATCGGGGACGGAGTCGCCGTCGGCGTCCATCGAGCCGCTGTTGAGCAGGACCGAGCCGCTCCCCGAGGCGGTCGCCACGGCGAGATCCGCGAGCCCGTCGGAATTGAAATCGGCTTCTGCAACCGCCGTGGGTCCGTCCCCTGTGAAGAACGGGCCGCGGGACAGGAAATGGTCGGCGCCCTGATTGAGGAACACATGGATTCGGCCGCCGTTTGGGAACACGCAGGCCACGTCGTCCCGGCCGTCCCCGTTCAAGTCGGCGGCGACACCCGGGAGGCCGGCCTCGCCGCTCACTGCGAGGGCAGGGGCCGTCGCGGACGCGCCGCCCGGTGGAGGAGTGACGAAAGCTCCCTCGTACGAGTGCAGGACCGTCGGCGGCGACAGGGCGCCGTTCGCCCGCCCGTACAAGATGTACACGTCTCCCAATGGGCTGAAGACGGCCAGGTCCCCCTTCCGATCGGTGTTGAAGTCCGCCACCGCCACGTTGGCGGAGCCTACGGGGCCGGGGGAGCGCACCGGCGGTCGGAACGTGCCGTCCCGGGCGCCGAGGAACATCCAGTACTCCTGATCCTGGCTCTCTCCCACGAGGAGGTCCGTCAGGCCGTCCGCATCGAAATCGCCCGCCGCGATCGCGGAGGGGGACGGGCCCGCGAAGAGAGGCGGCGCGGCCGTGAACGAGCCCGCTCCGCCTCCGAGCAGGAGCGACACGCCGCCCGCAGCGGCCCCACGGCCCCGGTTGGCCACGGCGAGGTCGACGGCGCCGTCGCCATTGAGATCGGCGGCGGCCAGAGACGCGGGCCCGGTCCCGGCCGGCAGGCGTGATTCGGGCCTGAACGTCCCGTCACCTCTCCCGAACAGGATGGACAGGTCGTCCGAGCCCTCGTTGGCCATCGCCAGGTCGGCGCGACCGTCGCCGTCCAGATCGGCTCGCACGATCGAGGACGGGTCGATCCCCACCGGGTAGGCGGACCCGGGGGATAGGGACCCGTCACCCACGCCCAGAAGGATGGACACGTCGCCGTGGGCATTGCCGCAGGTCGGCTGGCAGGTGAAGCCGCCGCCGTTGGCGACCGCCATGTCGGCGCGACCGTCGCTGTTGAAATCGCCGGACATGGCGGAGCGGGCGCGGCCCGCGGCGAACGCGACCGGGGCGCCGAACGGCCCGCTACCTGGATCGAGGA
Organism: Candidatus Polarisedimenticolia bacterium; assembly: GCA_036001465.1. NCBI lineage: Bacteria > Pseudomonadati > Acidobacteriota > Candidatus Polarisedimenticolia > Candidatus Polarisedimenticolia bacterium. The sequence goes on along the minus strand of DASYUH010000032.1, from coordinate 134,694 downwards.
GGAGCCCTGTGTTCGGGCCGAACAGGTCCTGATTGGGCGTCCCGGTCATGGCGACGTCGTCCCGTCCGCTGCCGTTGAAATCGGCCGCTGCGAGCCTGACCGTGCCGCTCGCGGTGACGAAGCTCCTCTGCGGGCCGAAGCGCCCGTCCCCCAGTCCGTTGAACAGCGCGATTTCGCTCCTGCTGGAATACGACAGGGACGGGAGACCGACGATGACCAGCGCCAGGTCGCCGCGCGTGTCGGCGTCGAAATCACCGATCGCGACATCGAGAACGTATCCCTCGACCTCGATGTGGCCCATCGGGGCGAACGTCCCGTCGCCCGACCCGCGCAGCAGAGTGACTTCCCCCGGATTGTCCGGATAGGTACCCTGGTCGCCGACCGCCAGGTCGGACCGCCCGTCGCCGTCCAGGTCGCGCACCGCCAGGGCGATCGGCCGCGGCCCGGCGGGAACCCGCGTCTCGGGGGCGAAGGTCCCGTCGCCGCGCCCGAGAAAGACCGAAACGTCGTTCGAGGAGGAGTTGCCGGCGACCAGGTCGACGCGGCCGTCGCCGTTCAGGTCGGCCGCCCCGATCGCGGCCGGATGGTCTCCCGCTTTGATGATGGTCCGGGGGCCGAGCGTTCCATCGCCGCGCCCCAGGAAGATCTCCACATCGCCCGGGACGTCGGGGCAGGAGGGGCAGAACACTCCACCCCGGGCGGCACCCGCCACGTCGGGGTGGCCATCGCCATTGAAGTCCGCCACCAGGACATCGACGACCGGGATGCCGGCAAAGTAATCCAGGTCCTCTTCGAAGGTACCGTCCCCCCGGCCTGGCAGAACGATCAGTCTGCTCGGCCCGCCGCTCACGAGATCGAGGTGGCCGTCCTCGTCGAGGTCACCCGCCGTGATCGAATCGAGAGGGTAGGCCTCGTACTGCACCTGGCGGGCGAACGTTCCGTGGCCGCTGCCCAGGAGCACCGCGATCGCCAGAGTGTTCTCCTGGGTCACGGCCAGGTCCATCCGGCCATCGCCGTTGAAATCAGCGGCGACGATGTCCGTTCCGCGGATCCCCGCGAGGGACAGGGGATTGGGGAAGAGCGGCTCGGCGTGGCCCGGCATGGCAACGAGCGCCAGGGCGGCTCCGATGGCCGCTGCGAGGCTCGCGCGCAGTGGCATTCTGGTCGGGAGGTCCATCGTTCCACCTCATGTGCCGGGCGCGCCCGGTCCGGCTGCGGGTTGTCGTCGTTTCGGCGCGTGCTTGTTGCGGGAAATGTACCCTCATCCCTTGCCGGGTCAACCGCGAAATCTTGATCGGGGGGGAATGGAGGATTGCGCCGCCGGGAATCCTGGGGACGGAGACTTGTAACTCCGCCGGGACAGGCGTAATCTCTCGCCAATTGTAAGGGGAAGCGGCCCAGGGGGAGATTCCAATCATGCGGGCGACCCCCGTGACGCGGCGCGAGATGCTTCACTTTCTTGTCGCCGGGGCGATGGCGGCTTTCTCCGCCGGTTACCCCCGCTTCGGCTTCGCCGCCGGGGACGGCAACTTCCGGGCCATCTATCTCGATCCGCGGCTCCGCGAGCAGTTCTTCCTGTTCCTGGAGAACGTCTTCCATCTCTATCCGGAGCAGGATTTTCACGAGCTGATCGCGAGAATTACCCGGGAGAAGCTCACCGATCGGGAGATCTACGAGGCGGTCCTCGCCGAGCTCCCGTCGATCAAGCCGTTCCTGAGGGAGGTCCGCTACTCCCTTCCCGCGCTGCGCAGGCAGAAAGAGATCATGTGCGACCAGACGGTCGCCCTGCTCGAGGGGCGCACGCGATTCGGCCGCTACGCCGAGGTCGGATCGACCGGCCGCTACTACGATCGCCTGAGCGACCGGCTCGAGTTCGCCGAGGCGCCGGTCTTCGTTCACACCGACAAGCCGTCGTACCAGCCGCGGGACATCGTGGAGCGCGGCCGCCTGAGCAAGGTCGGGAGCTTCCTTCCACTAGGGGCCTATGAGCCGCTGGGGCTTCCCGAAGGGGGCATCGACGTCCTGACCGTCTACATCGGATTCCACCACGCCCCGCCGAAACGGCGGGACGGCTTCATCCAATCCTGTCACAAGGCCCTGAAGGTCGGGGGCTCGCTGATCGTGAGAGACCACGACGCGGCCGATCCGTCGATGGTCCATTTCGTCGCCCTGGCGCACGACGTGTTCAACTGTGGCCTGGAGCTGCCCTGGAGCACGAACGCCGCCGAGGTCAGGAACTTCACCTCGCTGCAGCAGCTTCAGGAGATCCTGGAGGCGACGGGATTCAGGCCCCACGGCAGGCGGCTCCTGCAGGATGGAGATCCCACCCGCAACACCCTGATGCGATTCGACAAAGCCTGATCGATGGCGAGAACACAGACGAAGCTCCTGGCCCTTCTCCCCGTTCTCTCGCTGGCGTTCGGCTGCCTGGAGTACGGTCCGGCCCGCGGGCCGGAGGCCGGCTCCGTGCTCCTGACCCTCCACGCCATCGTGTCGCTGGCGCTGGTGTTCGCCTGGTTCTGGATCGACGCGCGCGACCGCGCGTACAGGGCGTCGATCGTCCTTCGCATCGCCATGCTGGTTCTCCCGGTCGTGGCGCTGCCCTGGTACCTCCTCCGATCGCGCGGTTGGGCCGGCGGTCTCAGGGCCCTGGCGTTGTCGATCCTGGTGTTCGCCGGGATCATGATGGCGTATCGCGTGGGGTCGCTGTTTGCGTAACCCGTGGCTCGCCCTGCTGGTCGCGGCGTGCGCCGTCCAGTTCCCCGCGTTCGCGCACAACACCGCGATCGTCAACGACGTCACCCGGATCAACCCGATCGTCGTCGACCGGGTCCTCGTGCCGACAACCATCGGCGAGATCGTCGACGCCGTGCGGTCGCACCCCGGGCCGGTGTCGATCGGCGGAGGGCGCTTCAGCCAGGGCGGACAGACGGCGACCGAGCGCGCCCTGCAGATCGACATGCGGCAGCTCGACGACGTCATGGCGTTCTCGAAGGACCGGAAAGAGATCACGGTCCAGGCGGGCATCACCTGGCGCAAGATCCAGGAGCACATCGATCCCTACGATCTCTCGCTGCGGATCATGCAGAGCTACGCCAACTTCACCGTCGGCGGGTCCCTGAGCGTCAACGTGCACGGGCGGTACATCGGTCAGGGGCCGCTGGTGCTGTCGGTCCGGTCCATCCGCATCGTGCTCGCCGACGGCACGCTGGTCGAGGCCAGCCCCGCGAAAAACCCCGAAATCTTCTATGGCGCCATCGGCGGCTACGGCGCGCTGGGCGTGATCGTGGAGGCCACGCTCGCGCTCACCGACAACGTGCGGGTCGAGCGCCAGAGCGTGGTCATGCCGCTCGGCGCCTACCGCGCCTTTTTCCGCGAGAAGGTCCGCGACAACGGCGACGTGATCTTCCACAACGCCGACATCTATCCGCCGGCGTTCGACACGGTCCGCGTCACCTCGTATCTGAAGACCGACAAGCCCGTCACGATCGCGGACCGGCTGATGCCCGCGGACCGCAGCTACTGGGTCGATCGCATGGCGTTTCGCGTGATCTCGGAATGGCCCGGCGGACGAGCGCTCCGGCAGCACGTGATCGATCCGATCGTGTTCCGTGGTGAGCGGGTCGAATGGCGCAACTACGAAGCGAGCTACAACGTCCGGGAGCTCGAGCCGGTCTCGCGCAGGGCCTCGACCTACGTGCTGCAGGAGTACTTCGTGCCGGTCGACAGGCTCGACGAGTTCGTCCGGGACATGGCGGCGATTCTGAACGGCCGCCATGTCAACACGATCAACGTCTCGATTCGCCACGCCGCGCAGGACCCCGGCACCCTCCTCGCCTGGGCGAAGACCGAGGTGTTCGCCTTTGTGCTCTATTACAAGCAGGGCACGAGCGACGCCGAACGCCAGGCGGTGGGCGTCTGGACCCGCGAGCTGATCGACGCGGCCACGTCGCTCGGGGGCGCGTACTACCTCCCATACCAGATCCACGCGACCGACCGGCAGTTCCGCGCGGCCTATCCCCATGCCGACCAGTTCTTCGCGCTCAAGGCGAAGCTCGATCCGACCAACAAGTTTCGCAACAAGCTGTGGGACGCGTACTACAGGCGCGGGGCCGACCCCGGGCCCGTGCAGCCCGTCGCGAAGGCCGGGGTCCGGCCGGCACCACCCGTTGCGCCGTCGGATCCGGAGGTCGAGAAACGCATCGCCGCCGCCACGCAGCGCGTCGCGGGGTACCAGCGCGATGAGGCGCAGACCTACCTGACTTTTCCGGAATGGCTCCTCGTCTACTATCCCGGCGAATACGCCCAGTTCCTCAGGCACAACTCCGCGAGCCGTTTCCCGTACTTCGGCTCGATCAGGCAGTTCTGGGGCTGTTACCGGGACATCTACGGGATCACCCGGGGAAAGTATCCGTTCAACTGGGGTTACCACGTCATGGTGATGGTCATCGGATCGAGCTACACGGTCGAGAACGGCATCAAGGGGGCCTACGAGAACACCTTGGGACGATTGACGGAGCGGATCGCGGGCGATGCGATGACCCAGGAAGACTCCCTCGCGGCTGACGTGGCGCAGGACTACGTCGATTTCATCCGGATCCAGCCCTGGTACGAGTTCTCGTTCGTCCGTCCTCTGAAACAGCTGTGGGCCGAAACCGACTTCTTCGGACCCCACATCGCCCGGAAATGGGAGCGCAAGCTCATCCTGAGCGCCGAGTACCTGGCCAAGGCGCAGTACGCCACGCTGATCAAGGTGGCCAGCAAGGCCGCCTACGGAAACGCCGAGACCGAGGTGCTGGCGCTCGCAGGCAACGTGACGCCCGTGGCGCTCGAGGGGGAAGCCAGGGTCAAGGCGCTCGAGAGATTCGAAGACGGCTCAGTGCTCCTGTCGCTCCCGCGCTACGAGGAGTTCCGGGACACGGTGGAAGGGCTGGTCGGGAAGGGGGCCACCTTCAAGGAGATCGCCGGCAACGACGAGATCCTGCTGACCAGCGTGGTTCCGGCGTCATGGAGCTACGACCTGGCCGCGGGCACCCTGCTGTTCGAGAAGCCCGTGCTCACCGACCCGCAGCACAAGCGGATCGCGGTCGGGGCGCCGGTCCGATCGCTGCACACGATCGTGCTGGACCTCGCCGCACGGGGGTTCGAGGTCGAGCACATCTACGATTACTGAGCCGTGCCGGCGCCCCGAATCATGAACCGGAGCCGCGCCGGATCAGCGATGGGCCCAGGCGACCGACAGTCCCATGGATCTCCCGGGGCCGGGGGCCGCCAGGTCGTCGGCCGAGGGGAGATAGGCCCGGTCGAGCAGGTTGGTGGCGTGGATTCGTAGCCTCAGTCCCTGCGGCAGGTCGCAGGAGAACGAGGCCGACACGAGCTGCGTGCCGTCGGTCTCCACCTCTCCCGGGCCCGGGTCCGTCTTGTCGAAACGATGCTCGATCCGGCCCCCGGCACGCCAGCGGCCGCGGAGGACGTGCGCTCCCAGGGCCACGCGGTCGGACGGTATGTCGGCGAGCGGTGCGCCCGAGTCGCTCTCGCCCTTGATGCGGGAGGCGGACCAGGTCAGCTTGAAGCCCTTGCCGATGGCGTACCACCCGTCGAGATCGAAGCCGTCGATCGTGCCCCGCGTCAGGTTCACGAAGGTGTCGACTCCCGGCAGGACCTCGATCTGCTCGATGTACTTCTCGATCTCATTGCGGAACCCGAACACCTCGACGAACAGCCGCGTGCCGAAGTACCGCAGGCCGAGATCGCCCGAGAGCGAGCGCTCCGGTTCGAGGTCGTCGTTCGCGACGATGCCACCGGCGCCGGTCGAGCCGGTGAAGAAGCGCTCGGAGAGCGACGGAAAACGGAGGCCGCCGCCGGCATTCGCCGCCAGCTCGAATCCGGCCCCGAGCGGGACGGTCACGCCGAGAAAGCCTGCGCCCGCGCCGTCGTCGCTGGACGACCCCTCGTTCGTCTGTTCGATCCGTGTGAAGCGCGCGCCCGCTTCGAAGGTCAGGCGCCCGATGGGGCTCCGGACCGTCCCGAACAGGGACGCCTGGCCCTCGCGCCCGTCGAGCGTGCGGGTGTGCGTGACGGCACCGGTCGAGAGATCCTCCACGTCCTCGGTCGCCGTGACCGCGTCGCGACCGAAGTAGTCGAATCCGGCGAGCGCCGTCCAGGCGCCGCCGAGCGCGACATCGCGCTGCGCATCGAGGCCCCAGTCGAACGCTTCGTTTCGCACGAGGCTCCGGCTCGTCGCCGTGAGGTTGTCCGTCTCCAGATCGTTGGGATGGATGAAGGTGCCCAGCCGCCAGCCGCCCGCCAGTCGCGCGTTGAACCGGAGCAAAAGGTGATCCTCCGCCGGGTACCGGGTGATGCGACCCGGATAACGCGTGTTCGGCTTGGCGATGTCGCGCGCCCGGGCGGGGATCGCCACGACCTCGAACGAGGTTCCCGACGGCCGCTCCCACTCCTTGCGCAGCAGGCCCGACCACTGCGTGGAGTGGTTGAACAGAAAATTCCCGTCGCCGTCCTCGCCGTCGCCGGCATCGCGCCCTGCGATCGCGGTCGTCCAGCCCTCTCCGCCCCGTCCGGTGAAGAGGCTCTTCTCGTCCCCCTGCGTCCCGTAGCCGGCCTCGGCCTCGAGCCCGTCGAGCCTGCGCGGCAGCGCCTGGACGACGCCGCCGAGCGCCCCGGAGCCGTACAGTGTGGAGCCGGGACCGCGGACCACCTCGATCGATTCGAGGAGCGACGGATCGACGAACGACGCCGTGGACCCGGCGCGCCGCTCCGTGACGATGCGCATTCCCGAGACGGTCGTGAAGACACGCTGCCCCGCCACCCCGCGCACCGAGTAGGCCTGGAAGCGGCCCCCCTGGCCGGCCTCGGCCACCCCGGCGGCCGAGGTCGCCATGTCGACGACCGTGCCGGCCGGCGCCGCGAGCTCGTCGCGTTCCACGGCCGTGGCGGAGCTGCTCAGGGGCGCGACGACCTCGGTCCCCGGTCGTGCCGTCACGATGACTTTCTCGTAGACCTGCTGCTTGGGCGTGAGGGTGAGCACCGGCGGGGTCCCGGCCCCGTCGGAGATCGTCGCCACGAGCGTCTCGAACCGCGGGTCGACGATGTGCACCGAGACCGGCGGGTCGACGCCCCGCAGCCGGAAATGCCCGCGAGCATCGGTCACCGCCTGCGCGCCCGAGGCCGCGTCGACGACCACGGCTCCCGCGATCGGCTGCCCGCCGGCGGTCGCCACGACGCCCTCGACGTCGGCGAACGCAGGTGCGCCCCCGGGCAGGCCCAGTCCCAGAACCATCCACAGCGGGGCCGTCCGTGAGCGCCAGGACCGGGACGCGGTGCGGCGGATCGGGCCGCCCCCCGCGGAGCGCAGGCTGCCAGCGGCCGCGGAGCGGTCCGATCGCCAGTCCGACGACAATTCGGGCCTGCCAGGCTGCATGGTGTGCATCGGTGGATCTCGCGCCGATTCTAGGCCGGCCGGGGCCTGCTTAGTCAAGCAGGGCGCGGCAGTTGAAATCATTGCAGTCGGGACAGTCGATCTCCGGCGCCCATCAGGGCCCCGATCGCGTGGTGACGTCGCGCACGTCGCCGCGGCTGCTCGCCCTGCACGGCACCTGGGATGCCGCGGCCGGCGAGCCGCTCGTCGACGGTCGGCCCCGGGCCTCGGAGGAGGTCGCCGCGAAGGTACGGCGGGCGGCGGGGCCGGACGCTCGCCTGAAGAGGTTCGACGCCGTCGAGCGCTTCGACGTGCTACGACCCCGACACGCAGGACCAGGATCCGGGCATCTTGAGGCGGATCGTCGAGGAGTTCGGCGGACGCATCGCGCTCGACTGCGGGATCGCGCAGGGCGGCCGGCTTCGGGTCGGGGATCCGGCCGAGCTCCTCTCCTGAAAAAGAGCGGGCCGGGGAGCCCGGGCATCCTGGAGACCAGGCCGCCGCGGTCCGGCGGCCCGGTCTGGCTCCCATGCTAAAATGAGCGCCTACGCTCATTCGTCGCGTCTTCCGAGGCAGCCGGGGTCGTCAGGGCCGGCCGGCCTGAAGGGGGTGCCATCCATGATCGCGACCTGGCAGCTCGTCACGGTGGTCCTGCTTGCCGTCCTCGTGGGCGCGGCAGTCCCGGTGCTCATGCAGCTGCGCCGCACGCTCAGGAGCGCCGAGAATGTCCTGGAGTCGACCGCGCCGAAGCTCGATCGCACGCTCGAGGAAGTCAGCGAGGCGGCGGCGCGGATCAATCGCCTCGGCAAGAGCCTCGAGCGGGACGCCGAGGGGCTGCAGGTCTTCACCGATGCGGCGGCCGGGCTCGGGCGTTCCCTCAAGCAGGCGCAGGCCTCGCTGCGCATCATGACCACGGTGGGCGCAGCGCTCGGGCCCGCCATCGCGGCAGGGCTGCGCTCCCTTTTCGCACGCGATGGCGAGGTCGAGGCGGCATCCCCGCCCGGCCGGGAGGACGAGAGCGCGAGCGTCGACGCGCGGGCCGCCGACGTGGCGGCCGGAGATCAGGCGACTCGCGCGGATCACGCCCCTCGAGTCGGCCATGAATGAAGTCCACAGGACCGATCCCGCGACCGTGCTCCTGGCCTTCCTGGCCGGCGCGGTGACCGGAGCCGCCGTAGCCCTCCTGACGGCTCCCCAGTCGGGGCGCGAGACCCGTAGCAGGCTCAAGGGCCTGGCCCGGGATGCGGTCCGCGGCGTCAGCCGCGCGACGCCCAGACTGAACGACGCCTACACGCGCGCCGCCCGGGCGGCGCGGCAGGCCTTCAGCGAGGCCCTCGACGCCGCGGCGTCCGAAGGCGCTCCACCGACGCGGCAGACCGACCACTGACATCGCTCCCGCCCAGGTCAGATTTCTAGCACGCGGTCGCGGGTCCCTCCCAGCGGACGGCCACGAGCGTCGCATCCTCGTCGCGCTGGCCGGATGAGTCGTGCGTGATCTCCCGGGCGACGGCATCGCAGATCGCCGCGGCCGGCCGGGCAGCGTGGCCCATGAGAATGTCCGCCAGCCCCTTGTTCCCCAGGAAGCGCCGCGCGGCGCCCCGGGATTCGACCACCCCGTCCGTGTACAGAACGGCGGTCTCGCCGGGCTCGAAGGTGACGATTCCGCCCGTGTGGACGGGAACGCCCTGGATCCCGAGGCTCGGTCCCGTCACCTCGCCGAACGATCGGACCTCCCCCCCGAGGGTCACGCGGAGGGGGTGCGGGTGGCCGGCGTTGGCGTGGTGCAGGCGGCCGGCGCGCAGGTCCAGCCACCCCAGGAACAGGGTCACGATGAGGGCTTCCAGCCGGGCATCGAGCAGCATCCGGCTGAGCCGTGTCAACACCTCCTCCGGCGACCTGCTGATCGAACACAGGTCGCGGACCATCGATCGGGTGAAGGTGCTCAGGGCCCCCCGGGGCGCGCCGACGCACCACGTGTCGGCGATGACCAGGGCGAGCGTGTCCTCGGAGAGCCGGAACACGTCGTGAACATCGCACGCCCCCGCCTGGGCCGGCAGCGAGATCGAGCCGATCTCGACCCCCGGCGCCTCCGTGTCGGGGGCGGGGAGTCCGCGTGCGATCGGCCCGCCGCGCGTGTAGGCGGCGAGCCAGATGTCATCGACAGGCCCGGCAGTCCCCGCCGGGCGCCTCTCGACTTCGGGGGCAAGGTGCATGTTGGTTGCCATCGTTCCTCCCTGTGAGGTCAGGTTGAGTCGTCACGCGCCGGGACGGTGACGGACATGCACGTCAGTGAGAGCGCCCGCGCGGCAATCCTGCGCGGCAGGCTGTTCATCTGCGGCCCCTCCTTGACGATGTCGTTGCAAACTGATCCGCTGCCGTGTGCAAGGGTGGTGCCACGGAGCATCGAATGTCCTGCTCCGGCACTCAAGGCCCCGCCATTCAGGCTCTTAGGAAACGGATCAGGGGTCAGGTCAGGAGCGGAACGGGACCTTGCGGACGGTCGGGAATGTCATCCCGAGTGGACTGTGGGTGACCGCATGGACGGCTGGCCCCCGGATCGCCGTTTTCACGTAAGTTTTCACGTAAGAGGAAGCGAGGGGAGAGCGCATGAATCTTGCTGCGGATCTCAGGATGGGGGTAGGATCGCGGCTCATCGGAGATTCCCCGACTTCTTCAGGCCGGAGAGCCGTTGAGCGAACCTCGCGATCCCAGCCCTGGCGAGATCACCGGGCTCTTGAACTCCTGGCGGGCCGGCGACGAGTCCGCGTTCGATCGGCTCTTCGCCATCGTGTACGAGGAGCTGCGGAGGCTGGCCCGGCGCCAGGCTCGTCGCGACTGGAAAAACCGGACGCTCGATACGACGGCGCTGGTTCACGAGGCCTACCTCAAGCTGGTCGGGCACAACCGAATCACGCCGACCGATCGGGTCCACTTCTTCGCCACCGCGGCGCGCGCGATGCGGCAAATCGTCGTGGACCATGCCCGGCGCAAGGCCGCCGCCCGCAGGGGAGGCGGGGTGGCGCACACCGCGATGAATGAGTCCGACGCGCCCGCGGCGCAAAGCGCGACCGAGGTCCTGGCGGTGCACGAGGCGCTGGAGCAGCTCGAAAAACTCGACGAGCGGCTCGGGCGGCTGGTCGAGATGCGCTATTTCGCCGGGTTGTCGGAGGAGGAGACGGCGCGCCTGCTGGAGATCTCGGAGAGCACCGTGAAGCGCGACTGGCGCAAGGCGCGCGGGTTCCTCTACCGGGCCCTGCGCTAGGAGCCTGTCCGAGTATTCGGCCGGGTCGCGCGCATGGGGCTTGCGGATTGCAGACAAGGAGCGAAGGCATCAATGTCGGTCGATCGCCGACGACGAGCGACGCGGTATGCGGCCGCAATCCCCATGCGCCCTTCGGGTTCCGGCGGCGTGGGGTCGTCTGCTTCGTTGCCGCGCCTCGACGATGCGCAGGCATCGGACGTCGTCGCGGCGCCTCGCATCCGGCCCCACGGCGTCCGGAACGCGACCCGGCACACTCCTTCGACATCCTCTCGAACCCGTCACCGGATCTCGCCGACGCGATTGCGGAGCGGGACGCGGGAGCTCCCCCGAGGTCATCGGAAGACTGATCGGGCCGTGGCGACCGGCGCGCGGACCCTATCTCGACATCGGCGGCGGCGCGTTGGTCACGAGCCAGTACAGCCCGAGGTGGCCCGCGGCCTGGACGAACTCCGCGAATTCCACCGGTTTCTGGACGTAGCTGTTGGCGCCGGAATTATAGGCCCCGACCAGATCCTGCTCCTCCTTGGACGAGGTCAGGACCACCACCGGCAGCAGCTTGGTGCGCGGATCCGCCCGGAGGCGGCGGAGGACCTCCAGTCCGTTCACCTTGGGCAGCTTCAGGTCCAAGAGGACCACCGCCAGCTGGTCGAGCCGCAGTTGCCCGGACTTTCCGTTCGTGCCGAGAAGAAGGTCGAGAGCCTCGGCGCCGTCGCGCGCCACGACCACCTCGTTGAGGATGTTGTTCTTCTTCAGCGCCCGCAGCGTCAGGGCCTCGTCATCCGGATTGTCTTCCACCAGCAACACGATTCGCTTGTCCGCCATTGCTGCCTCCCTTGCCGAGCGTGAAATAGATGGTCGCCCCCTTGTCGGGGGCGCCGGTGGCCCATGCGCGGCCGCCGTGCCGGCTCACGATGCGCTGGACGGTGGCGAGGCCGATTCCGATCCCCGGGAACTCGTTCTGGCCATGCAGGCGCTGAAATGCGCCGAAGAGCTTGTCCGAATAGGTCATGTCGAACCCGGCGCCGTTGTCCCGGACGAAGTACGCCGTTTCGCCCGATTCCTTCGCGACGCCGAACTCGATGCGGGCCTCGTCCCGCTTGCGCGTGAACTTCCAGGCATTTCCGAGGAGGTTCTGCAGGACCGCGCGCAGGAGGGCCGGATCCCCCTCGACGACCGCGCCTCCGGCCACGTCGCACTCCACCCGCCGCCCGTCCTCGCCCTGGCGCAGCTCGTCCACGATCTCGCGCGCGAGCGAGCTCAGATCGACGCGCCGGCCCCGGATCTCGGCCCGCGTCACCCGGGACAGGTTCAGGAGCCCGTCGATCAGCTGGCCCATCCGGACGGTCGACGCGACGATGCGCTTGAGCGAATCCGTGCCGGCGTCGTCGAGCCGATCGGCGCAATCCTCCATCAGGGCCCGGCTGAACCCCTCGATGCTGCGCAGCGGAGCGCGCAGGTCGTGCGACACCGAGTAGGAGAAGGCCTCGAGCTCCTTGTTCGCCGTCTCGAGCTGCGCCGTGCGCTCGGCGACCCGCTGCTCCAGCCGGTCGTGCGCCGTCCGGAGCTCCGCTTGCTGCAGCTGGATCTCCTCGAGCATCTCGTTGAAGGCCACGATGAGCGATCCGATCTCGTCGCCGCTCGTCCCGGAGGCCCGGACCGAATAGTCCTTGTCCTGTGAGATCTTTCTGGCCGTCCCGGCCAGGCTGAGGATCGGCCCCGAGATGCTCCGCTGCAGCCGGATGGAGATGGCGAGGGCGATCAGGAGCGCGACGAACAGGACGCCGGCGAAGATCGCGACGTCGCGGGTGATCGTGTCGGTGATCTCGCTGAGGTCGGAGACGATGACGACGCTCCCGATCGGTTTCCCGTCGAACAGGATGTTCCTGGACAGACGCAACTGGTCGTCCCCCCCGCGGTAGACGGGGCCGGTCTCGCCCGGGCTCTCGGAAGGGAGGATCCCTTCGGAGGACCGGTCGCGGACATAGGTCGCGAACAGGCGCCGGTCGGCGGAGTACAGCCCGACGGCTCGGACCCGCGGATCGGCTCTCAAGGCCGCGAGCGTGGTCTCGGCGGATTTCGGATCGCTGAAGAGGAGCGCGGAAAGACAGTTCGCCCCCACGATGTCGGTCTGGATCGACAGCCGCCGCTCCAGCTTCGCCCGCAGCGCCATCAGGTCGTACCCGGTGATGACGGCGCCTGCGACGAGGAAGGCGGCAGCCTTGCTCAGGATGCTGGCCAGGATCAGCTTGCCCCTGACCGTCGAGGCGCTGGGCAGTCTCATGCGACCTAGACCCCCTCGCGTCCCGATCCCCGCACGATCCGGCCGAGCTTCATGAGCTGGGCGCTGATCTTGATCCGGGCGCGCTCCACGGCGGCGACGTTGATGTCGAAGCGGACTTTCTTGTCAATCGTGTGAAACGCGATCTGCCCTCCGCGGGTGGCGAAGCTCTCGAGGTCGCCGACGGTCAGGACCGCGGTGCCGTCCAGGGCCTTGAGGATGGAGGGAATGCGGTCCCGCTCGGAGGCGCTGATGAACAGGATGTGGCTGTCGCGGGCGTCCTTGATGTTCGCGAAGCGCCTGACGACGAGCCTGCGGTTGTTGACGCTCTTGCCGCGCAGCGTGTCGTCGAGGATTCCCCCGAAGGGGTCGTCCCCGAGAACGCCGATGACCATCTCGTTGCCGGTCTGCGCGAAGGCCTCGGGAGGCCAGTCCACGAAGGTCGAGAAGTAATAAAGGTACGCGGCCTTGACCTGGTAATCGGAGAGCGCCCCGGGGGAAGACTCCACGCCGCGCGCCTGGCCCCTCGCGGCCGGGAGGACCAAGGAGCCAACACAGAGCACGAGGCCGGCAAGCCGCAGGCGGGCGCCGGCTACCATCGCCGGACGAGCCGTCCGTAGAGGCTGCGCTCGACCTCGATCGCCGTACTGGCCCCACCGAATTCGCGGTGATGGCGCGAGAGCAGGTTTTGTCCTGCGAGGGAGACCTCGAACCCGAGAGGCAGGTCCCGTCTGATGACCAGGTCCATCTCCGTGTAGGCATCGACACTCGTGCTCTCCAGCCTGCCGGCGTAGCGGAGGGTCACGTCCAGCCCCAGCTGCCACGGAAGGTCGAACCAGGAGCGGACGTTCGCCAGGTGCTGCGGGGTCCCTCCCTCGGTCGATGGCTCCGTCGTGGTGTCCACGCTGTTGGTGGCAGGCTGGAGGTTGATGTCGAGATACGAGTAGGAGCCGGTCAGGCGTATGGATGCCGCCGGGTGCCATTCAGCGGCGACCTCCGCGCCCCGGGCGTCCCCCCTCATCCGGTTGAGCAGAAAGTAGGGGATCACGTCATGGGACGGTGGAGGGGTCGTCTCGGTGAACAGGGTTCCCGGTTCCAGGCTCAGCAATCGGGCATAGTCATTGTGGAACAGGGCGAGGTCGACGAACAGGCGATCGGTCGGCTGCACCCGGTAGCCGATCTCGTACGCGGTGAGCCGCTCCGGCTGGAAGTCCTTCGTCCCGGTCAGGCGGACGAAGGTCGGCGTGGCCGGGCTGAGGAGCGCCGTCAGGGACAGATCGCTTTCGAGTCGCGACGGGACGCGCAAGGCGCGCGAGACCGCCGACCAGAGGACGTGCCTCGACGCCGGTACGAAGAGCAGGCGCACGTTGGGCTGGGAGTTGAATCCGCTGTAATCGTTGTGCTCGAACTTCGATCCGAGGGTCAGGGTCCATCTCGACGGGACGATCCGGATCTCGTCCTGCACGAACGCGCTGAAGACATCGTCGGTCCGGCTCGCCGGGTCGAACTCGATGGTCGGCACGGACTCGGTGTCGTCCATGGTCAGTCGATAGCCGGCCCCCCAGACGAACTCGTGACGTGATGCGAAGTTCCGGCGGTGCCGGAAATCGAAGTCCAGGGTGTTGCGATTCTCCCGGAAATTCGGCTGGGCGCGATGCGTGCGGTCGATGTAGGCCTGAAGCGTCGTATCCGAGTCCTCGTGCGCCTCGTGCTTCCACTGACCCAGCAGGTGCCCGCCCGACAGGTCGCCGTCCTCCTCCACGACGTCGAAATAGGGGGCGGTGTAGGTGGAGTTCACCACGCGCTGCCCCGTGTTGCCGCTGTAGAAGTCTCCCTGGAGCATGACGTGGTCCTTGTCGCGCGGGTCCGCGTCCGCACGGAACCCGGCGAGCCCCATGTTCCAGCCGTCGTAGTCGTTCGTGCCCTGATGGAACTCCGCGTCCCGGTCGGAGAACTTGCCGTAGGCCCGGAAGGCCAGACCGCCCGCGGTCTTCCCCCCGAAGCGCCCCGTCGCGACCGCGCGGTCCTCGTTCCCGCCGCGGAGCGAGGCGTAGGTGCCCTGCGTCGCCTGCGCGCTCCGGGTGATGATATTGATGACGCCGTTGACGGCGTTCGTCCCCCAGAGGGTCGCCCCGGGTCCGCGGATCACCTCGATCCGCTCGATGTCGTTCAGGGGGACGTCCAACACGTCCCAGTAGACGCCGGCGAACAACGGGGAATAGACACTCCGCCCGTCGATGAGGACGAGGAGCGACCGGGAGAGGGTGCTCGTGAAGCCGCGCACGCCGACGGCCCAGGTGCTCGAGTTGACGCGGGCGACCTGCACGCCCGGCACCAGGCGGAGGAGGTCGGGAAGGGTGGTGGCCGCGGACCGCCGGATGTCCTCGGAGGTGATGACCTGCACCGCCGCCGCGGCGTCCATGAGCCTCTCCGGCTTCTTGGAGACCGAGGTCACCTCCATGTTCATGACCGCCTCGATCCCGAGGGTCGTGAGGTCGGGAGGGGTGTCCTGGCACAGGGCCCGACCGCCGTCCCCGAACGCGGCCAGAAGCGCCATCCCGATCAGGCGGCCAGGATGAAACCGGAGGGGAGTCTTGCGATGGGTCATTTGTTGGGACATTGGATCACCCTCTAGGAGCCAGGTTTCGCTTCAAATTCCCGGAGGGCGCGCGGCGCCCGAGAGTCTCCAGGGGAGACCCGTCGGCGCTTCAATCTAATGTCCGGGAGGGCCAAGTCAAGAATGATGGGCTGCGTTCGGCCAGGGGCTTCACCGTCCTGCAACCGAAGGGTCACAGGACCTCCACCAACCTGGCCTACCTTGACCCGCGGGGATCGGGCGGTCCGGTCCCCGGTCCGAGGGGGCCCATCCCCTCCGGAGAGGAGCAATGGACATCATGGACGAAAGCGCGGGAGAGATCCTCGTCGTGCGCGATCCGTTCCGCTCGTGCGTGGCGGTGCACATCAGGGGCCTGAACCCGGACGATTACCAAATCGTACAGCTGACCCGGCAGGAGGCCCGCCGGCTCGCCGCCCTCCTGCTGTATCAGGCGGAGCGGATGGGCGACCTGCGCGTCAGGCCGGCGGGCGGAACCGACGAGGGGGAGCTGAACTGCGCCTGAGCCCGCTCCGGGCCGCCTCGCGAAGGCCAAAAAAGCGAACGCGGGGTGCCCGGCCGAGCCGGACATCCCGCGTGAATCGAGGACGGAAAGCGGCGTTCTAGCTCTTGCCCTTGTCGGAGGCCTTCGACTCCTTCGGCACCTTGATGTCGCTGATGCCTTCGTGCTCGCCGGTTTCCTTGTCCGTGCAGGTGATCGTGATCGTTTCACCCGCCTTGACGTTCTTGATCTTGCCGATCGCCTGACCCATCACCGGCGCGGTCTTTTCCTCTCCGGTGTCGGTCTTGAAGGTCATCGTCTTCGCCTCGGAGTTGACGGAGACAACGGTGACCGTCATGTCGTGCTTCTTGACGGCGCTGGCGCCGGCCCACGCCGTCGACATCGGCGCGGCCACCAGCGCCAGGATGACGAGCAGGCTGAACAGCTGTAACGATTTCTTCATCGCACCCCTCCTTTTTGCTCTGAGTCAGGATGACTCAGCGACACCGGATGCTAGCACAAGGAAACCGCCGCGGCGAGTCTGGCGGGCCCGGGGGACGGTCGAAACGAATCCAGACCTAAACGCACGCGGGCCCCGGTCCGTATTCCACTCGATGGCCTCCGTGACCCCTGCGGGCCACTTACACCAGGCCGTCCCCGAAGGAGACTCTCATGACGCGTCCTGGCACACCGGTCGTCCTGACCGCCCTCGCCGCCACATTCCTGGCCTCCCTGGCTCCGGCCGGGCCTCTCCAATCCCAGGAGGAGGTGCAGGCGGTCCGCGTGACCAATTTCCCCGCCACACAGCAGGTGGCGGGGTCGATCTCCGTCGAGGGCGTGATCCGGCATTCGGCGACGCAACGCCTGAAGGAGATCCTGGTCTCGCCGGTCGGGCCCCGCGAGACCACGCGCCTGATCCAGGCCGGCACGCTCGCGACGGACGGCTTCACGTCGGTGGTCCTGAGCCTGGCCGGCCAGACGCGGGCCAGGGCGGCGCGGCCGGGCGCGGTCGGCGCGCTCCTGATCCCGGACGACGAGGCGATCCTGCAGGCGTTCGAGGACGAGGGGATGGCGCAGTTTCCGATCGAGATCGCCGCGCCGGCGGTCACCGGCGCGTCGCTTCATTTCGCCTCAGCGCCCGAGCGTTTCACCATCGCCTTCCCGCGGTATCGCGTGTTCCTCTACAACACCACGGACAAGACAGCCAGCGTGAACCTGTACGCCTATCTCACCCACTGAGCCTAGGGCACGAGCGTGGGCCGCGGCCTTACGATCGACAGCGTGTTGATTAGAAACAGGACCTTCTGCTGCAGATCCGCCACCTGGCTCTTCAGAATGGCGATGTCGCCGGCCTGTGTCCGATCCGAAATCTCGAGCGGCACGAATCGCTCCTGGCTCGACAGGAGCTGGGACTCGAGAAGCCCGATCCGGGTGGTCAGGGCCTCAAGATCCGCCTGCAGGGAGGCGATTTCCGGCACGGTCGACAGAAAGGCGACCAGCGCGTCGCACGCGTCCCCGGTGCCGTTGCCGTCCCGGTCCACCTGGTCATCATTGAAGAGTGGGATGCAGTTGTCGCACGCGTCACCTGGCCCGTCGTGGTCGACGTCGACCTGCTCGGGGTTCGGCACCGTAAGACAGTTATCGAACGAGTCCAGGACGGCGTCTCCGTCCGTGTCATAGGTGAGGTTGAGAAGAACGACGATGCTATCGGGGGGGTTGCCGACGATCGCCGAAAGGTCGGGGCTCCCGTCGGCATTGAAGTCTCCGACGATCAGGGACGTTCCGCCACCCGGCATCGACTGCGGCGGGCCGAAGCCCAGGGCACCGTTTCCGAGGAGGATGCCGGTCGTCGGGCCCAACGTCGTGGCCAAATCGAGGTTCGCGTCGCCATCGACGTCGAGGACGGCGAACGACGCCACCGCGTTTGGAGCGGTGGCGCTTGTTGGACTCCCGAACCCTCCCGATCCGTTCCCCGGAAACACGGAAATGATGGGCGAGATGTTGTGCATGACCGCGAGATCGACGTTTCCATCCTGGTCGAAGTCCGCGACCAGGGCGGCCCTCGGTGCGACAGCTCCGCTTGGCATCGAGCTGGAGGTGAAGCTCCCGGTGCCGTCCCCAAGCAGGATGTTCACCCGATTGTTGCGGGTGTCAGGCACCGCCAGATCGGGCTGTCCGTCTTCGTTGAAATCGGCAACGGCGAGGCCGAAGTTCTGGTACGGACCGAAACTCGCACCCGGTGTGAAGCCGCCAGTGCCGTCCCCGAGCAGGATTTGCAGGTTGGCGTACGCCGTCGACGCGGCCGCCAGATCCAGACGCCCGTCGCCATTGAAATCGGCCGCCACGGTGAGGAGCGGGAGCAGTCCCGGATCGATGAACCGATCGGGGCCGAACCCACCTGCCCCGTCTCCAGGCTTGAAGGAAATGAGCCTCTGGAAACTCAGGGAGGTGATGAGATCGAGCCTTCCGTCCCGGTTGAAATCTCCGATGGTCACGTATGTCGGGTTCCCACCGCCGACCGGGATGGTCCGCGGCGTGGCGAAGCCGGCGGGCCCCATCCCGAGATAGACGGTCAGGTTCATCGAGTCAAAGTTGGCGACCACGACGTCGGCACGGCCGTCGCCGTTGAGGTCGGCCGTCGCCATGCCTCGGGGACCCGAGCCGACGGCCAGGGTCACCGGATCGAAGAAGACGAGCTGGGCCCGAAGAAACGAGCCGGGATACAGGACGCCCGAGGCCAGCATGAGAGGGAGCAACAGCCGGGTTCGCATGGCAACCTCCTGCTCTCGTAAGGATCTCGAAGCGCAGTGGCCGGAATATACCTTGAGGTAATCGGGCCGTCAATCGGGAAATGCCCCCTCGCCTCTATCTCTCCTGGAGGACATCATGCTCACCGGGAAGGACGCGCGGGCCTCGGCTCCGGATCTCTGCATCTCACTGAATCACAGCGATTTGCTCCGCGGCGGCGTCCTCGAGCTGCCGGGTGGCATCGACCTTGCTGATCACAATCGCGCACCGGACCTGTTCATCACGCGCAATCGGTTGCGAATCGCTCCCGCGTCCAGTGCACCGGGGAGCGGTCGCGGCCAGGAAGGAGACGATCATGCATCGCCCTGGCGGCTTCGTGGACATCGTGCTTCTGGGCATCGCGGCCCTGGTTCTCGGCTGCTCGGAGTCCGCTCCGCGGGCGGACGTGAAGCCCGAAGCCGGGGATGCGATTCACGACGCATCGATCACCATGCGCATCAAGACGACCTATCTGTTCAACGGACACCTCGATGCGTGCCGAATCCAGGTCGGAACCCACGACGGCGTGGTGACCCTGCGCGGAACGGTCCCCAGCGACATCCATCGTGATCTCGCCGCGGCGATCGCCGGCAACGCGGACGGCGTCCGGGAGGTCCGGAACGATCTCGTGCTGGCCGAGAGCGGCGGCGACGGCCTCGAGGAGTCCGACAGGACATTCGGCGAGGCCGTTCACGACGCCTCGGTCACCGCCTCCGTGAAAATGGCGCTGGCGTTCGAGCCCGGGGTCAGGGGATCGAGGATCAGCGTTCGCACCGACCGAGGCACGGTGATCCTCACGGGCGAGGCCGGCTCCGACGCCGAGCGCCAGCTCGCCGCGCGCGTCGCCCGCGACACGGAAGGCGTCAAGCACGTGGTCAGCCAGATTCAGATACGCGGCTGATACGACCCTCCCGCCGCATCCGGCGGGAGGAACTTCGCAGTCGAAAGGCGGAGCAACCGTCCGCCGGAAGGAGGTCCGCACCATGAAGCTGAATCGCAAGCACCCTGTCGTTCGTGTCCTGTCGTACGCCTGCGCCGCAGCTCTCGCGGTGTCCCTGTCGCTCGTGCCCGCCCACGCGAAGACCGATTTCGGCGTGCGAGGCGGCGCCTACAGCGACGAGAGCGATCCGTTCCTGGGCGCCGAGGCGCTGTTCCAGGTTGGTTCCACGAAGCACTGGTACGGGAACCCCAACGTCGAGCACGCGTTCGCCGATCGCGGCGACCTCACCACCGTCAGCTTCGACTTCCACTACGACTTCCACCAGACCCAGGAGTACACTGTGTGGGCGGGGGCGGGACCGACCGTCCTCTTCCGCGACGACAGCGGTCCCGGCAACAGCGACTCCACCGATCCCGGCGTCAACCTGGTCCTCGGCGTCGGCGCGATGAAGGGCGAGGCCCGGCCGTACGGCCAGATGAAGGTCATCGTCGCGGACGACTCCGCGGCGGTCCTGGGAGTCGGCGTCCGGTTCTGATCCGAGAGTCGCGCCCGGTCGCGCTTCGGCGATCGAGCGCGCGTGCGTCACGGGCGGGCCAGCCCCCCGCAATCCCCCGGCCCGTCCGTGACCACTGGGGGGGCCAGCCTCATCCATGCGCATCACCCGCAGAATCGTCGTCTCGCTGGCCATCGTCGCCATCGCGCTGGCTTCCCTGGGGGCGTTCTTCCAGGTAAGCCGTGACGGCCGCGCGCAGGAGGAGGCCTTCGCGCGCCGGGCGAGGCTCCTGGCCGACGGTCTCGAGGGGGTGGTGCTGGAGCTCGTGGAACGGGGCGACCGGAAGGGCCTCGACCGTCTAGCGGAGGCCGTCGGGGACGGGGGAGGAGTCGCCGGTCTGGCAGTCTATGGCCCGAAGGGGGAACTCATCTCCCGCTCGTCCCGGCTCCAGGCGGCCCCTTCCTCCCCGCCCGATCCGGTGCGCCAGGCGCTCAGGAACGGGTCACCGGCGAGAGGGAGTGCCGGCCTGAAGGACCGGTCGATCCAGGTCGACGCCCTGCCGCTCACGATCCACGGCGAGCCGCTGGGCGCTCTGGCGGTTGTGCACGGGCCGACCCCGGCCCCGCCGCGCCTCGGATCGGCCTGGCGCCGCGCCTTCCTGATGGCCCTGGCGCAGACGGCCCTCATCGTGCTCGTGACGATTCTCGTCCTGCGTTTCAGCATCGCAGGCCCCATCGCCCAGATGGCGCTCTGGATGAAGCAGCTGCGCACGGGAGAGCCGGCCCTGCGGCCGGCGCCGCCGAACGTTCACTTGTTCTCCCCCCTGACGCGGGAAGTCGAGACGTTCTCCCGGCAGCTGGCCCGCGCCCGGGCCGCAGTCGAAGAGGAGGCGAGGCTCAGGCAGGCCGGCGAGGCGCGGTGGACGCCGGACAGGCTCGCCGAGCACGTGCGTCACAGGCTGCAGGGAAGGCCGCTCCTCGTCGTCTCAAACCGGGAGCCGTACATGCACGTCCGCCGGGGGCGAAGCGTCGAGTGCATCGTGCCGGCCGGGGGGCTGGTCACCGCCCTCGATCCGATCATGCGGGCGAGCGGCGGCACCTGGATCGCCCATGGAGCCGGCGATGCCGACTGGCAGGTCGTCGATCGCGAGAACCGCATCAGGGTGCCGGCCGACGACCCGCTCTACACCCTCAGGAGAGTGGCCCTGACGAAGGAGGAGGAGGACGGCTATTACTACGGGCTGGCCAACGAAGGGCTCTGGCCTCTCTGCCACATCGCCCACACGCGGCCCGTCTTCAGGCCGGAGGACTGGGCCCACTACGAGAAGGCCAATCAGAAGTTCGCGGACGCCGCCGCGAAAGAAATGGAGGGCTTGCAGGAGCCGTGCATCCTGATCCAGGACTACCATCTCGCGCTCCTGCCCGAGCTTCTCAAGCAGCGGCGGCCGGACGCGCGGATCGCGATCTTCTGGCACATTCCCTGGCCGAACCCGGAGGCCTTCGGGGTCTGCCCCTGGAGGAGGGAGCTCCTGCAGGGAATGCTGGGGGCGGACCTCATCGGATTCCATACCCAGGTTCACTGCAACAACTTTCTCGACACCGTCGATCGCACGCTGGAATCGCGTGTCGACTGGGAGCGGTTCGAGGTCAGGCGCTCGGGCCACGCCACGGCCGTCCATCCCTACCCGATCAGCGTGGCGTTTCCCGAAACCTTTCAGGACGTGGCGCCCGATCGCGCGTCGGAAACCGATCGCGAGACCTTCCTGAAGGAAATGGGAATCACCGGAAGGTATCTGGGCATCGGAGTGGATCGGATGGACTACACCAAGGGGGTCCTCGAGCGCTTCCGATCGATCGAGCGCTTCCTGGAGATCCATCCCACGTTCCGGGGGGAGTTGACCTTCGTCCAGCTCGGGGCGCCGAGCCGCACGCACATCAAGCGCTACCACGACTTCCTGGCGGAAGTGGAGTCCGAGGCGGAGCGCATCAACTGGAAATTCCAGGCGAGGGACTGGAAGCCGATCGTCTTCCTGAAGAGACACCACAGCCACCGGGAGATCCTGCCGTTCTACCGGCACGCCGACTTCTGCATGGTCACGTCCCTGCACGACGGGATGAACCTGGTCGCCAAGGAGTTCGTCGCCTCGCGCGACGACGGCGCAGGGGTCCTGATCCTGAGTCGCTTCACCGGCGCGTCGCGAGAGCTGCGGGACGCCCTCATCGTCAACCCCTACGACATCGAGGAGATGGCGGGTGCGATTGACAGCGCGCTGCAGATGAGCCGGGAGGATCAGGCCACTCGCATGGCCCGGATGAGGGAGACGGTCCGGGAGCACAATATCTATCGCTGGGCAGGCAACCTGATCGAAGCGCTGTCGCAGGTGCGCCTCGATCAGGTCGTGGCGAGGAGCGAGTAGGAGCGTGCGGAGCCTGTGGCCGGATTGGCCGCGAGTCAGGGGCCGGATCGCGATGCAGAAGCGCGTCCTCCTGCTGTTCGATTTCGACGGCACCCTGGCCCCGCTGTCCGGGAGGAACGACGCGGCGCGGCTCTCGGAGGAGATCCGCGGGCTCCTCGGCTCGCTCCAGGCCCGGCCGGGGGTCGGGGTGGCGGTCCTGAGCGGGCGATCGCTGAAGGATCTGCAAGCGCGCGTCGATATGCCCGCCCTCTACTACGGCGGAAACCACGGACTGGAGATCGCGGGTCCGGGAATCTCGTTCCGGCATGCCGGGGCGGTCGCGCGGCGGTCGATCGTCCAGGATCTGGCCGCCCGGATCGAGAGCGATCTCGGGCGCGTCCCGGGCGCGTCCCTCGAGAACAAGGGGCTGACCCTGAGCGTGCACTACCGGCGGGTGGCGCGGCGCTCCCGGCGTTCCCTGGCATGGCTGCGCTCCCGCATCCGGGTGGATGCGTCCGGGCTTCCGGTGAGGTGGGGGGCCGGGAGGAAGGTCTGGGAGCTCCTCCCTCGAGTGAAGTGGCACAAGGGAGCCGCGTCCCTCTACCTGATGCGGCACCTGGGAAATCCGTTTCCGATCGCGCTGGGTGACGACACGACCGACGAGGACATCTTCTCAGCCCTGAAGGGAAGAGGGCTCAGCATCCGGGTCGGCCGCCTGAAGTCCTCCCGGGCGGATTACTACCTGATCGACCAGGGGCAGGTGGCGCGGTTCCTCCGCGAGACCCGTGCCGCCCTGGAGGGGAGAGGATGAAGCTCGCGCGGGCGCGCCGGCCGTTCCGTTTCTTCACGCGGCTCTGCCTCACCCGCCTGACCGGGCTCAAGGCCAGGAACCTCGGGGAGCTGCTCGGCCATCTCGAGGCCGCCCCCGACCCGGTCATCTACCAGCACACGTATCGCTTCCTGCGGCAGCACCAGTACCTCGTGCCCGAGCCTCCGAACGACTTCGCGTACTGGGTCACGAACGTCCTGGGAGACGAGAGGCTGGGAGAGCAGCTGGCGTCGGTCGACACCCTGACGTTCGATTCACTCGACGATCTGAAGCGCGCTCTGGTCGAGGCGATCAGGCGAGGCGGCGCGGACCGGGGGAACGGCGGGGAGGTCCCCGAGGGGAAGGAGTTTCACTTCATGCAGGCCATCCGGTTCTCGGTCCCGACCGCGCACGAGGCCCGCGATCTCGCCGGCTTCGCGCGCTGCCTGAGGAGGGTCAGCCCGTCGAGCCTCTACCTGCACCTCTTCGAGTCCCTGCTGCGCCCTCCCCTGGGGCACAATGATTTCGCGACCTGGCTCGAGGGGGAGCTGGACGAGCCCGCCCTGGCCAGGAAGGTCTCGAACCTCGATCCCTACACCCACACCCTGGAAGGGCTGCGATCGATGCTCATCACGATGGTGGACCGGCGGCTGGAGGAGCACTCCCGTGCCGGGGCTTGACGACTATCGCGACATCGTCGGGGCGGACACGCTCGACGAGCTCCACCTGCTCGCGGGGCGCCTCACGGGCCGTTCGCTCCTGAACGTGAACTCGACGGCGGTCGGCGGAGGGGTGGCCGAGATCCTGAGCCGGATGGTTCCCCTCATGCGGGAGCTGGGGCTGGACGCCCGCTGGGAGGTCATCAGGGGAGGGGAGGCCTTCCACGCGGCCACCAAGCGATTCCACAATGCGCTCCACGGGGCCGCCGAGACGGTGACGGCGGGGGACTACGAGGCGTATGACCGGACGCTCCGGGAGAACCTCCCCTCGCTGAACCTGGACGCCGACATCGTGTTCATCCACGATCCCCAGCCCGCGGGCCTCGTCCAGATGCGGAACGGATCGGGGCACCGCTGGATCTGGCGCTGCCACATCGACCTCTCGCGGCCCGATCCGGACGTCTGGGAGTTCTTCCGTCCTTACGTCGAGAGATACGACGCCTGCGTCTTCTCCGCTCCGGCGTTCGCCCGCAGCCTGCCGATCCCGCAGGCGCTGATCTCCCCCTCCATCGATCCGCTGTCCGACAAGAACCGGGAGCTCGAGGGGAGCGAGGTCGACGCCATCCTGCAGCGTCTCGAACTGCCGACCGACCGGGCGCTCGTGACGCAGGTCTCCCGCTTCGATCGTCTCAAGGATCCCCTGGGGGTGATCGAGGCCTTCCGATTGTCGAAGGCGTCCGCCATGGCGCGGCTGGTCCTGGTCGGCGGGCCGGCGGACGACGACCCGGAGGGGGCGCAGGTGCTCGCGGAGGTCCGGGAGCGGGCGCAG
Source organism: Candidatus Polarisedimenticolia bacterium (assembly GCA_036001465.1). Classification (NCBI taxonomy): domain Bacteria; kingdom Pseudomonadati; phylum Acidobacteriota; class Candidatus Polarisedimenticolia; species Candidatus Polarisedimenticolia bacterium. The sequence continues at coordinate 109,713 of DASYUH010000032.1, read as the reverse complement.
GGGGACGACAGCGTGCGGGTCCTCTGCCTTCCCCCCACGAGCCACCTGGAGATCAACGCCATCCAGAGGGCCTCCACGATCATTGTTCAGAAGTCCCTTCGGGAAGGCTTCGGGCTGACCGTCTCGGAGGCGCTCTGGAAGGGGAAGCCGGTCATCGCCGGGTCGGTCGGCGGCCTGCCGAACCAGATCGGCCACAAGCACTCCGGGATCCTGACGCACAGCATCGAAGGGACGGCGTACTGGATCAAACACTTGTTAAAGGAGCCGGCGTACGCCAACTGGCTGGGGGCCAATGGCCGGGAGAGCGTGCGGCAGCACTTCCTCCTGACGAGGCAGCTCCGGGACTACCTGCTGCTCGTCCTGTACCTCGAGGGGGGAGAACAGGATTTCATCCGCCTGCCGGGTACTACGGACTGAACGGTGCTACTCTCCGAGTCATGGGTTCCGACGCCCACACGGTCACACTGAGGCTCTTCGACGATCCGGACGAGGTCCGCACCTTCGAGAAGGGACGCCTCGAGCTGGTGCGCATCGGATCGCTCGTCCTGGGCCGCGCGCGCTACGAGCCGGGCTGGAGATGGTCGCAGCACGTCGGCCCGGGTGCAGGGGCGTCGCGCTGCGAGGTCGAGCACGTCGGGATGGTCCTCCAGGGCGTCGCGACCGTGGCGTTCGACGACGGCCGGGTCGTCGAGCTCCGGGAGGGATCGCTGTTCCACGTTCCCGCCGTGCCGCACGACAGCTGGGTGGTCGGGGACACACCGTACGTCTCGCTGCACTTCATGGGCGCGGAGGACTACGCCAGGGCCAGGAAGGGGAACGCGGCGGGCCCCCCGACCGTCGGCCTCTACGACGCCCAGTACGGGCACCTCGATTCTCCGCTGAACAGGGAGATCAGGGCCGAGGCCTTCGGGGAGGACATCGGCCAGAACAGCTGGCTGACCGCGGACGAGCAGGATCTCTTCCTGGACTGGCTCGCCCTGTCTCCGGATGCCCGCCTCCTCGACGTCGCCTGCGGTTCCGGAGGCCCGGCGCTCCGGATCGCCTCCCGCACCGGATGCACGGTGCAGGGAGTCGACGCGCACGATCAGGCGATCGCCGAGGCCCGGGCCGGCGCCGCGCGCGCCGGCCTCGCCTCCAGGGTCACGTTCGATCGGCTGGACGCGAGCCGCCCTCTTCCCTTTCCGGACGCCTCGTTCGACGGGATCGTCTGCATCGATGCCGTCAATCACCTCCCCGCTCGCGACCGGGTCTTCCGGGAATGGCTCCGCCTCCTGCGCCCCGGCGGGCGCCTGGTCTTCACCGACCCGATCGTGGTGACCGGCCCCCTCACCCACGAGGAGATCGCCATCCGAAGCTCGATCGGATTCTTCCTGTTCGTGCCGCCGGGGACCGACGAACGGGTCCTGGCCGATGCCGGCTTTGAAGGGATCGAGGTCCTCGACCGCACCGAGAACATGGCGCGACTCGCGGCACGGCGGCGGGCGGCCCGCGGAAGGAGATCCGCCGACCTGAAGCCGATCGAAGGGGAGGCGACGTTCGAGGGACAGCAGCGGTTCCTCGAGGTCGCGGCCCTCCTGGCGGCCGACCGCCGCCTGTCCCGCTTCGCGTTCCGGGCGCGCCGCCCGTCTTGAAGCGCCCCCACCGCTGAAGCCTGGGTAGACCCGGGCGATGCTCCCCCGGGTGGACATCCTGTCCATCGCTCCGGACAAACCTCCTCGTCGCCATGTCTCCAGGATAGTCCGCGCCGGTCGGTGATTGTGCGAGCGATTCTGCCGATTGGCATCGTGCTTGCTGACCTCCGGACTCGAACCTTTCGAGTCACCTGAGCGCGTGATGAGCCGGAGGCAAACCATGACACGCAACAGCGTCCCGCTGCAGACCGAGAGTCCAGAGTTCGCCGGCAGGGAGATCCGCCTGCAGTTCAAGCTGTTCGGCGCCGGCGTCAGGCGGCAGTCCGGAGACCTTGGGCCCCTGCGGGCCCTGGCGTTCCATCCCGGCGACGGCTGGCAGGGGCAGTGCTGGGCCAGGCCGATGGGCGGCGGCTTGTTCGAGGTGACGCTCCCCAGGCCCGGTGCGGGGTCCTGTTGCCTCTTCCTGTCCCGCCCGGAGTCGGTCGACGGGGACGAGAAGCTCCCATGCCTGATCTTCCAGACCGGCCAGGCGGCGACCGCAACGACCGGCAGGACGCGGACTGCAGCAACCTGCACTCCGGGAAGGACAGACTGTTCGACGTGAGTAGCACGTCCATTTCCCTGTGATTGGTTCGCAAAGTTGTTGACAGGCGGACACCTACGGCACTGAAGCGGTGCGTGGCATCGTAATTGCTTTTGATGTTGTCTGAACACCTTAGATGGAGAGGTCTGAGAGCGAGGCGCAGGAGGGCTCTCCTGGGCAAGGTCGAAGACCAACCATCACGTTCACCGAGGAGGACCGATGAAACACCCACTCTTGATCCTAGGCGCAGTTCTCATGGTCAGCCTGATCGCCGCCCAGCTGAATCCTGTGGTGGCGGCGGGCAAGACGCACGACGTGTCGGCGACGATCGTCTCCGTCGACACGCAGGGCAAGAAGATCACCTTCCAGGATGATGCGGGTGCGACGAGCACGGCCGCCGTTCTCGACAAGGCCGTCGAGAGCCTCAAGAACGTCAAGGCGGGGGACAAGGTCGTCCTGACCTGCCGTGACACCGAGACTGGGACCATCGAAGGGGTGATCGCGATCAGGCCCGCCCCGACCAACAAATCCTAGCGCGACCCGTCGTTTCGCGCTCGTTCTGATGGGGGTGCCGGGGTCGATCGATTCCCGGCGCCCCCTCTTTTTGCTCGCGAGCACTCCTAGCGCGAGTGGGTCCGGACGACCTGCTCGAGCCAGGGGAGAGACGCCCAGCCGACCTCGACATGGCCGTTGATCAGGAAGCCCGGCGTGCCGAGGGCGTTGGCGTCCAGGGCCTCCTTCGCCTCGGCAGTCACCCGCTCGCGCAACTTCGGGTCGTCGAAGTCGCGCTCGAAGCTGGCGCGATTCAGGCCGAGGCGTCCCGCCAGCTCGACGAGGGCGCTGCGATCGAACGTCCGGGTTTCGAGCAGGGCGGCGTGATACTCCCAGAACTTCCCCTGCCTCTGCGCCGCCTTGGCGGCGGCCGCCGCGTCGTAGGCGTTCCGGTGCATCACCAGCGGGTTGTGGTGCAGCTCGACGCGCAGCTCCCCCTTGAAGCTCGCCACCAGGTTTTCCATCTCGCGGGCCGCGCGCGGACAGACAGGACACTGGTAGTCGGTAAAGAAAACGAGCGTGTTCGGGGCGCCGGCCGGGCCCAGGGACGGGTATCCCTCGGGCGGGGAGTGGCGCTCGACACCGGCCGCCGCAGGGGCTCCGGCAGCCGCCGCGACCTTGCTGCCGGGAGGGGCGGGGCGCGCTGGCTGCCCGGGGCCCCCGGCCCGGGCGGCGGCCCCCGAGAGCAGGACCGCCGCCAGGCAGGACACGGCGCTCATCCGAATCGAGGTCATGTGGGTGTCCAGTCCTCCTATGGCGGGTGGATCGTTCGATTCGTGCCCCCCATGTACCGTCTCAAGGAGGAGGCGTCAACCGCATTCGAGGTCCGGGCCGCCCGGTCCCGCCGCGGGTGCCGGATACCGCGACCGCACCCCGCTCTCGTTTTACCTGCGTCGCTCCATCGCGAGCCTCAGTCCCCCTTCTTCCGGTGCCGGTCGAACCATCCGACGATGTTCAGCATCTTCGCCATCCAGTGGCTGGGTCGTCGGCTGATGCCATGCGGCTCGCCGGGGACCCGCACCAGGACGGCCTCGATGTTCAGGAGCTTGAGGGCCTGGAAGTACTGCTCCGACTCCGACATCGGCGTCCGATAGTCTTCTTCGCCGGTGATGACCATCGTCGGCGTCCGGACGTTCTTCACGACCGACAGGAGGGAGCGCTTCTCGTAGTGCTCGACGTTGTCCCAGGGAAATCCAGGGAACCAGTATTTCTCCACGAAGGACGAGATGTCGGCCGTGAGGACGAAGCTGTACCAGTTGATCACCGGATAGGCCGAGGCGGCGGCGCGGAACCGGTTCGTCCGGCCGATCATCCAGCAGGTCAGGACCCCTCCGCCGCTGCCGCCGGTGACGAAGAGATTATCCGGGTCGACGTACCCTCTGGCGATCGCCGCGTCCACGCCCGAGTTCAGGTCGTAATAATCGTCCCCCGGATAACTGTGATGGATCAGGTTGCCGAACTCCTCCCCGTAGCTCGTGCTGCCGCGCGGATTGACGTAGAGCACGACGTAGCCGCGGGCGGCCCAGAGCTGTTTCATGAAGTCGAACCGATCGCCGTAGTTGGCGAACGGGCCTCCGTGGATCTCGAGGATCAGCGGGTATTTCCTCTTGGGGTCGAGGTGGGGAGGCTTGACCACCCAGCCCTGGATGGGGCGCTTGTCGAACGATGATTCGTAGCGGATCTCCTCCACGTCCCCCAGGGTCTTGTGGGCCAGGAGGTCGTCGTTCACGGCGGTGATGATCTTGACCGGCGGGCCGTCGAGCGTCCCGACCCCCACGTCACAGGGGACATGGGGGCGGGTGCAGGTGATCGCGTAGCCGCGCCGGCCGCCGGTGGAATACGTGCCGTCTCCGTAAGTCCCGCCGGGCCCGCCGATGTCGGCGGCGACGGTCTTGAGCGCGCCGTCGAGTGTCATGAATCCGAGCTTGGTGTTCCCCTGGTCGTCGTACATGAAGAAGATGCCGCTCCCGTCCCGGGCCCACAGCGGGTGCGTCACGTCCCGATCGAGCTTCGCCGAGAGCAGGCGCGATCCGCTCCCGTCGCGCTTCATGACGTAGAGCCGCGTGACCTGGTAACCCTGGTACCGGTCGTCGAACCCCACATAGGCGATCTGCGTCCCGTCGGGCGACAGGGCCGGTGAGTCGTCCGGTCCCTTGCGATGCGTGAGCTGCCGGACGGCGCCGTCCGCCACCGCGAACTCGTACACCTCGGTGTCGAGCGGCTCCAGCTCGTAATCGGGGCGGCGGATGGCCGACAGGATCAGGTACCTGCCGTCGGGTGTCCAGACCGGCTCGCTGGCGGTGAAGGCGGTCCCCCCGTGCTGGAAGTCGCCGCTCGAGATCTGCCGCGGCGTCCCCCCCTCCGCCGGCACCACGAACAGGTGCGTGTACCCGGACTTGAGATATCCCTCGCCGTTGTAGCGGTAGACCAGCTTGTCGATGGTGGTCGCGGGCTCGGCCCACTTCGCCCCCTCGGGAGGAGCCGGGAGAGTGGCGATCTTCGGGGCCTCCTGCGGCACGAAGCTGGTGAAGGCGATCTGCCGGCCGTCGGGGGACCAGACGGGGCCGGACGGCGGGAACCCCAGGTTGGTCAGGCGCGCCGTCTGGCCGCCGTCGAGCCAGCGAACGTAAATCTGCGGCGCGCCGTCCTGATCGGATATGTAAGCCACACGCCTCCCGTCGGGCGAGAAGCGTGGTGAGGCGTCGCCGCGGTGCCCCGTCGTCAGCGGCCGGTTCTGGCTGCCGTCGGTGTTGATGATCCAGAGATTTGAGTAACGCTGGTCGGTGAAGACGTCCGAGAAGCTCCGGACGTAGAGGACGCTCCGGCCGTCCGGCGACATCTGGGGATCGGTCGCCAGCTCGAGGTCGAAGACATCCATCTCGGAAAGCCGGTCCGGGGTGGACATCGCCGCTCCGAGGACCGGGGGGACCGTGAAAGCGAGCATCAGAAGAAGACCGACCGCGCACTTCGACAGACACCTGATCATCGACAGTCTCCGCAAGACGTCGGTTGAGGGTTGGACTGAGATGGCGCGGCGCGATGCTAGAACCGGGGCCGCGGGCCTGTCAACCGGGCGGGGCTATGATGGACGGGCCCGCCGCGGGGGCGGGCAGACGGGGCACGGAGGGCCGGGACAACAGCCTCCCGGTGTGCCAGAAGTTACAGATAGCGAAATCCGGACGAGGCTAAGTTCGCGGCAACCTGAACCTCTCCCCTTCGACCCACAGGAGGGATTGTCCCCCTCCGGTCCTGGCGACGACGCGGACGAGCTGACCGTCGCTCCGGGACCGGAGGGCGGACACCCCCTGGGAGCGATTCGATCCCGGCCATGCGCGGCGGGGGATGGTGACGACTTACTGGGTTTCGGGGCGGTGAACCCGGTCCAGACCGGGTCGGTCCAGGATCTCGATCCGCTTGCGTCCCAGCCGGAGCATGCCCGACTCCTGGAACGACTCGAGCGTCCGGCTCACCACCTCGCGGGTGGTCCCCAGCTCGTCGGCCAGCATCTGGTGCGTGGCGGTGATCGGCTCCCGGTGGCGGAGGAGGCGGGAGGCGAGCCGCTGATCCACTCGCCGAAACGCCACGTCGTCGATCAGGGCCATCAGGCGCGCCATCCTCTGGGAGAGAGATTGAAAAACGAAGGTCCTGAACGCCGCTGATTTCAGCACCAGCTCCACGAACAGATTGCGCGGGATGCCGAGCAGGGTCAGCCTGGTCTCGGCCGTCCCGACCGCCGGATAGGGGGTCGCGCCCAGAAGCGCGACAACGGTGATGACGCAGCTCTCTCCCGGGTTGAGCCGGTACAGCAGGATTTCGTGGCCGTCGGGGCCGAATTTCGAGGCCCGGATGATCCCCTCGACGAGCAGCGGGTAATCGGTGCAGGGGCTGCCTTCGTCGAACAGCCGCCGGCCGGCGGGGGCCTGGACGAGCCTGGCCCTCGCGTCGACCTTGCGGAGCAGGTCCGGAGGAAGTTCCTTGAGCACCGGGTAGCAGCGGATGAACCTGTCCCGGTCGGCCTTCTTCGTCCCCTGGGGGTCCGTTCCGTCCTTCATGGGCTGATTCTACCCCGTATCGCCGCAGGCGATCACCTCTTCCTCGGAGCGCCGGATTACGGATTCCAGATCCCCTCGGCTCCGGGCATTCTTGACTCCGCTCCGGATCACACTAGATTGCCGTCAGAGGACTGCGGGCCCCGTGGGGCTCTTTGAGAACCGGGCCTCGCGCGGGGGGCCGTTCGGAGTTGAGAAAGACGGATGGAGATCCCGGTTGATTCCGAGGTGGCCCCGCCTCGGCGCGGCGCTCCTGATCGGGGCCCGGAACCGGCTCGAGACACTCCGTTCCCTCGTCGCGGACGACCCCGGACATTCCAGAGGCTGCACAGGCAGGAGGATTTCGAGGGGACCGGCATCGGCCCCAACGTCCGGCGCATCATCCACCGTCATGGCGGCCGGACCTGGGCCGAAGCCGAGGTGGACAGAGGGGCCGCGTTCTATTTCTCGCGTCCGCAGATGAGGGAGAAGGCCTGATGCCCCTGCGCATCCTGCATCTCGAGGACGAGCCGAACGACGCGGAGCTGATCCGGCAGACGCTCGCGAGGGACGGTCTCATCTGCGAGCTCGAGGTGGCGACCCGGCGCGAGGAGTTCCTGGCCGCGCTCGACCGCGGGGAGCCGGAGCTGGTCCTGTCCGACTTCGCCCTGCCGGGGTTCGACGGCCCCGCCGCCCTGCGGATCGTCCGCGAGAGGACCCCCGAGCTCCCCTTCATCATCGTCTCGGGAACGCTCGGCGAGGAGGCGGCCATCGAGAGTCTCCGCAGCGGGGCGACCGACTACGTCCTCAAGCACCGGCTGTCCCGGCTCGGCCCCGCGGTGCGACGGGCGATCGAGGAGGCGGCCGAGCGCCGGAAGCGGCGGCAGGTCGAGGAGACTCTGCACCACGACCGGCAGTTCCTCCGTGCCCTTCTCGAGAGCCTGGAGGTCGGAGTCGCCGCCTGCGACGCCGACGGGGTGCTGACGCACTTCAACCGCGCCGCGCGGGAGTTCCACGGCCTGCCCGATCTGGGCGGGCTGCCGCGGATGAACCTGATCCGGGACTGCCTCTTCCGGGCCGACGGCAAGGCCCGGATAGACGCGAACGAGCTGCCTCTCGTGCGTGCCCTGCGCGGCGAGCGGGTCCGTAACGCCGAGGGCACGATCGTGCTTCAGGATGCGCCGTCGCGCTCGATCCTGATGAGCGGCCGGCCGATCGTCGATGCGCAGGGCCGGAAGCTCGGTGCGGTCATCGCGATCCAGGACATCACCGAGCGGAAGCAGCTCGAGGGACAGCTCCGGCAGGCGCAGAAGATGGAAGCGGTGGGCCGGCTGGCGGGGGGGATCGCCCACGATTTCAACAATCTGTTGAATGTGATCACGGGCTACGGCGAGATGCTCTCGGATCACTTCGCGGCCGGCGATCCGATGGTCGCCCGCGTGGACCAGATCAAGAAGGCGGCCCAGCGGGCCGCGGGGCTCACCCGCCAGCTCCTGGTCTTCAGCCGCAAGCAGGTGATCGAGCCGCGCGTGATCGACCTCAATGCCCTGCTGGCCGAGACGGACAACATGCTGCGCCGCGTGATTGGGGAGGACGTCGAGCTGATCACTATCCAGGGACAGGACCTCGGGCGGATCAAGGCCGATCCGGGGCAGATCGAGCAGATCATCATGAATCTGGTCATCAATGCCCGCGACGCCATGCCGCAGGGAGGGCGTCTCAGGATCGAAACGGCGAACGCCGAGCTGGACCCGGCGTACGTCCGGCAGCATCCCGGCGCCCGTGCCGGCTCGTACGTGAGGCTGGGCGTCACCGACAACGGCGTGGGAATGGACGCGGAAATCCAGAGTCACATCTTCGAGCCGTTCTTCACCACCAAAGAGACGGGCAAGGGGACCGGCCTCGGCCTGGCCACCGTCTACGGCATCGTCAAGCAGAACCTCGGCTACATCTGGCTTTCCAGCGAGCCGGGGAAGGGAGCCGCCTTCCACATCTATCTGCCTCGCGTCTACGAGAACCCCGAGGCGGCGCAGGCGCGCGAGCCGGCGCGGCCTCCGCGCGGCACGGAGACGGTCCTGGTCGTGGAGGACGAGGATGCGGTCCGCCACGTCATCCGCGAGGCCCTGCGCCAGTTCGGGTACACCGTCCTCGAATCCGGGGACGCGGAGGAGGGGCTGCGTCTGTCGGAGACGCACGCGGGCCCGATCCAGCTTCTGGTGACCGACATGGTGATGCCCAAGATGAGCGGCTGGATCCTGTCGCAGCGGGTCCAGGCCCATCGCGCCGATATCAAGGTCCTCTATATGTCGGGTTACACCGACAACTCCGTCGTGCAGCAGGGGGTCCTGGAGCGCGGGCTGGCGTTTCTCCAGAAGCCGTTCACGCTGAAGGCCCTCGCCGTCAAGGTCCGCCAGACGCTCGACGCGCCCCAGGGGGACACCTCCCCGCACCCGAAGAGTTCGACCGGCCAGGCTCCAGGCTCCTAGCGCAGCGCCGCATCGAAGCGGGCCGCCAGGCGGAGCGAGACCTCGGCCTCGTCCCGCCGTCCGAGGCGCTCGTCGCAGCGTGCGATCAGACGGTAGCCGGTGGCCGCGTTCGGAGAGAAGCGCAGGCCTCCGCGAAGCGCCTCGTCCGTCCAGGCCGCGACGACGCCGGGCTCGGCCTTTCCGGACTCGAAGGCCGCCAGGGCCCTCGACAGCAGAATGTCGGGATCGTCGGGCGCCAGGGCGGCGGCCCTCGCCAGCGTGTCCGCGGCCCGGGACATGTCGCGGCGCAGCATCCAGTGCCGTCCGATCGCCCACACGGCATCCGGGTCGTCGCGCAGCATCTCCAGGCGACGCAGCTCCCCGTCGTCGAGCAGGCCCGAGGCCAGCGCCTCGTACCGCACCGCCGCGGCCGCATCGCCGCGCCCGCGGCTGACGAGGGCGAGGCCGCGCCATGCGCCTTCCGCCTCCGCGGGGTAGCGGGCCGCGTCCGCCGCCCGATGGAATTCGGATTCCGCCGCTTCGGAGCCGCCGGCTCGATCTCCGAGGAACGTGTGGAGCTGGATGAAGAGCAGGCGCCGCTGCCGGGCGATCTCCCGATCGGGAGCGTGCAGGAGCGCCGCCAGCACCACGAGCACCACGACGGACACGGCCGGCTTGCGTCCCTCCCGCGCCCGGACCCGCCGGCCCAGCCACACGAGGGCCGCCGCCGCGAACGGCAGGAGCATCGCCTCGAGCTCCAGCCGGAAGCGCGCTCCGACGTAGAACAGGCTCATCGTCACCGCCGGAAGCAGGAGAAAGCCCGGCAGGGCGAGGCGGCGCGTCCCTCCGGGCGCCGCCCTGTTCCAGCAGAGCGCCAGGCCGAGCAGGGCCAGAGGGGCCACGATCCCCATCCCGAAGGAGGTCCAGGCCGAAAGGCGGTGATCTTTGAGGAGAAGCGGCAGGCTGTCGTGCCCCTCGTAGGGGCGCAGGAGGTATCCGAGCTTCCGCGCCTGCAGGCCGAGCTGGCGGACAAGGCCCCGCCGCTCGATGCTCCGCCACCCCTCCGCGCGCCAGAAACGGGACGCCTCGCCCGGCGCCAGGTCGCGCCCGGCGGCGAGCGCCGCGAGCCGGCGGGAGACGCGGTCATCGAGTCGATCGAGCGGGTCCTCCCCCTCGCGGTAAGGCGCATGCATCCAGGCGTAGGCGAGGGGGGGCGGAGCGTAGCCGAGGCCGGAGGCGGCGTGATTCTGGCTGGTGTAGAACACCCACCCGCTCGACGACGTCACCGGGATGATCTCCCCCGAGGCCCGGACGTTCTGCCAGGCGACCGGCAGGATCGGAAGGAGGCACCCGGCCAGGAGGCAGGCCGGGGCCGCCAGCGCCGCGAGCCCCGGGCGCGCAGGACGCGCGTCATGCCAGAGCACGACCGCCAGAAATCCGGCGAGGAGCATCGCGTCGGGCCGTTGCGCCGCCCGCAGGCCGAGGAGCAGCCCCGCCACGGCGAATCGCCAGAACACCGGCCGGTCCAGCGCCGCCACAAAGGCCGTAGCGGCGGCGCAATAAAGGACGAGCCCCAGCCCGTCCGATTCGAGCTCGATGGAGAAGAGGAGGAACGGACCGAAGGCCGCCGCCATGACTCCCGCCACGACCGCCTCGGCCGGCCCGAACAGCCGCTTCGCCAGATCCAGGATGAAGACGCAGGCGAGGGCCCCCAGGACCGCCTGCGCGACGCACAGCGCCGCCGGTGTCGCGCCGGCCCGCATGAGCAGGGCCAGCCAGTAGATGTAGGCCGGGGAGTAGCCGAACGGCTCGCGCGCCACCCACCCGTCGGCCATCAGCCTGTGCGCCAGCAGGGGGAACTTCTCGAAGGCGGCGGCGGGATCGAACGCCCGCGCCATCGCCAGAAGGCGCAGCCCCAGAGCGAGCCCGAACACGGAGGCCACGGGGCCGATCGAGGTCCGCAGCTTGTCCATCGGCTAGGAGCCTCTCTACCTTCCCAGCGGACCCGCGCCAGGATGCGGGATGGCGGGAAGAACTTCCCTGCGAATCCAGATTTCATCGCGCAGGTAATCGAATCGGTACTCGGGCGCGTGGACGATGGTCAGCGGCCGGTAGTCCACCATGAGGTTCGGCTCGCTTCCGACCTGCCTCTGCGCGGCCGGGAGCAGGGCGCCCAGGTCCTCGACCATGGCCAGGCTGCGCCCGGGATAGACCACGTCGACGCCGGCGGCCAGCGCCTCGCTCAATCCCCACAGCCTGTGGCCGGCCTCGCCCCCGCGCTGGTGCGTTACCGGGGAGCACAGGCCGTACAGATCGAACGTCGCGAGCCGCGAAGCGTACGGCAGCGCTCCGGAGGGTCCCGCGGCCAGGCGGGTGCCGGGCGGCAGGCTCCTCCCGGCCCACGTACCCAGCGACTCCCACCAGCGAGACTGGGCCCGGCCCTCGGCCATCGCGCGCCACGCGCGCCCCAGCGGCACGACCGCCGGCAGGGTGGGCGGCGGTGTGAGAGGCGAAAGCAGCAGGAGGCCCCAAGCCGCCGAGCCCGCCACCAGCCAGCGCGACGTGCGCGCCGCGGGGAGGATGGCGGCGCCCGCGGCGAGGACGACCAGAAGGGGCAGAAGATAGCGACCGCCGGGCATCCAGTCACCGCCGCGCAGGACAACCAGGATGGTGAGAAGCGCCGCCGGCGCGAGGATCGGGAGGAGCGCCTTGTAGCGCGCGCCGAGCCACGCCAGCGCCGGGAGAAGTGGCCACCACTCGAGGGCGACCGCTCCAAGGTAGAGAAGCCCCTGGTCGGGACCCGCGGGCGCAAGCACTCCCTTGACCAGCGCCGACCGCGGCACGGGAAGACCGTAGAACAGGAGCCTTCCACAGGCGATGGCCGCCGCGCCCAGGGCGGTCCCGAGGAGAGCCGCGCGGCCCGCGCGGCCGAGACGGCTCCAGAATGGCGTCGCCCCGAGTGCCAGGATCGCCCCTTCCGGGCGCAGCGTCGCGACGAGAACGCCCGCAAGGGCCGCCGGACCGCGGCGATCGCGGGCGACGGCCGCGGCCAGCCCCCAGAGTCCCAGGGCGAACGCGGAGGTCTCGAGGCCGGTCGCGGCGTACAGCACGCTCGTGGGGACCGCGGCCCAGACGATCGCCGCCCGGGCAGCGCCCCGGGGGCCGCCGGTCGTGCGACCGAAGGCGGCGGCGCACCACGAGGCGAAGCAAGCCGCGACGAGAGACAGGATCCGGCCGCAGCGGGCGGTATCCAAACCGCTCGTGGCGCCGGCCAGCGCCAGGACGCCGATCCAGATGCCGCCGCTCGCGCCCTCCACGCGCTCCCCTGGGTTGAAGACGGGGCCGTGGCCCGCCACGACGTTGGTCGCGTAGCGGAACTGGATATAGGCATCGTCCACCAAGCCGTTTGCGGCGATTGCCAGGATCGGAGTGGACAGGAGCGCCAGGACCAGGGAGAGGCCGGGACGTCGCTCGACGAGGAGGACGGCGAGGGCGAGAAGGAGAAAGGCCGCACTCCACCAGGCGAGAGGTGGGCCGAGCCGATCGAACATCGTGGCAGCCGGGGCCGCTTGATGCTCCCACCCGGCCGGCAGGACGACCGTGTTCACCGGGGGAGCCTAGCACGGGAGGTGTAGTAGGCTTCCTCCGATGTCCCCTCAAGACAGGCTCCTAGACACCCCGGACCGCTTGCGGCTGGCGCTGCGCGAGACGTTCGGCTTCGACGGCTTCCGGCCGGGACAGGAGGAGGCCGCCGGAGCGGTCCTCGACGGACGCGACCTCGTGGCGGTCATGCCGACCGGGTCGGGGAAGTCGCTCTGCTTCCAGCTGCCTGCCCTCCTGCTCGAAGGGACGTCGGTGGTCGTGTCGCCGCTCATCGCGCTCATGAAGGACCAGGTCGACAACCTGAGATCCCGGGGCGTCGCGGCCGCGGCGCTGCACTCGGGGCTCGGCGCCGCGGAACGCGCCTCTGTGGAGCGTGAGCTCGCGGCCCGGCGGCTGCGGCTCGTCTACGTCGCGCCGGAGCGGCTCGCGAGCGCGCGGTTCAACGCCGCCCTGGCCGCGGTGCCCATCGCGCGGCTGATCGTGGACGAGGCCCACTGCATCAGCCAGTGGGGCCACGATTTCCGGCCGGACTACGGCCGCCTGGGGGAGCTGCGCCTCAGGCTCGCCGTCCCGGCCGCCGCGTTCACGGCCACGGCGACGCCGGAGGTCCGTGCCGACATCGCCCGGCAGCTGCACCTGTCGGATCCGCTCGAGCTCGTGACCGGATTCGACCGCCCGAACCTCACGCTGGCCGTCGAGCCATGCCGATCCCGCGCCGACAAGGCCCGCGCCCTCGACCGCCTGCTGCGCGAGGTCGGGACCCCCGGCATCGTCTACGCGGCGACCCGGAAGAGCGTCGACCTCTGGGCGGGGGTCCTCGAGGCGCGTGGGCTGCGATCCGGCCGCTACCACGCGGGGCTCGGCGATGCGGAGCGCGTGCGGGTGCAGGACGACTTCCTTGCCGGCCGGCTCGACGCGATCGCCGCCACGAACGCGTTCGGCATGGGCGTGGACAAGCGCGACCTGCGTTTCGTGGCGCACGCCGAAGTGCCTGGAAGCCTCGAGGCGTACTACCAGGAGGTGGGGCGCGCCGGACGGGACGGCCTGCCGGCGCGTGGAGTCCTGCTGTTCGGGCCGGCCGACGTGCGCACGCAGGAATTCTTCCTGGCGGGGTCGAACCCGTCGCCGGCCGTGTTCCGGCGGGTCTGGGCGCTCCTGGGGACCGGGGCGGACGACGCGACGATCGAATCCGCCGGCTCCGGGGACGCCGCCGGCGCCATGGCGGCGGCGACCGCGGCGCGCCTGCTGCGGAGGGCCGCGGAGCGCCTCGGGCGGAGCCCCGGCAGCGGCGGGCCCCCCATGGATTTCGCGGCCCAGGCGGACAAGGCGCGGCGCGACCGGGGGCGCCTCGACACCATGATCCGCTACGCCTTTGGACGCGGCTGCCGCACGCGCTTCATCTACGACTACTTCGCCGGCGCCGGGCGAGGCGCGGCAGTCGTCCGCTGCGGAACCTGCGACGTCTGCCTCGGCTGGCGGCGGGCGGAAGGGCGGCCGCTCGACGATGGGGAGTTCGAGCGCGTCCGCATCGCCCTGTCGGCCGTGGCCCGCCTGCCCGCCCGCTTCGGCGTGGAGCGGATCGCACAGGTCCTCACGGGCAGTCGGAGCCAGGCGGTCCTCGATCGCGGTCTCGACCGTCTTCCCACGTTTGGACGGCTCGCCGACTTGAAACTGGATGAGGTGAAGGGACTGCTCGAGGTGCTGGTGGAGGCGGGCCTTCTGGAGCGCCGGGGCATCGAGGGGAGCCGCCCGGGCGCGTTCGTCCTTGCGCTCAGCGCCGAGGGGGTGGCCGTCATGCGCGCCGACCACCGCCCGCTGCTGGCGCTTCCCCGTGGCGAGGCCCCGAAGGAGCCCCGCAGCCGGCGGAAGCCCGCGATCGAAGCGGTGCCTGGCGCCGGGGCGAGACCCGACGCCGCGCTGCTCGGCCGCCTGAAGGCATGGCGCGCGGCGGAGGCGAAGCGCCGGCGCGTCCCCGCCTACGTCGTCTTCCACGACTCGACGCTCGAGGCGCTGGCGGCACTCAAGCCGAGCGATCGCGGCGGGCTCAAGGCGGTCAAGGGAGTCGGCCACACGAAGCTCGAGACCTATGGCGACGACCTCCTGAGGGTCCTGGCCGGACGTCCGCCCGAAGCCTAGGAACAGGTCCGGGCGCTCGGACAGGATCCCGGCCCGGCCGCCGGCCGTTTCATCTGGTACCATGAGGCGGCCCTGGAAAACCCCCAGGGCAGCGGGGCAAGGCAGTGAACCGAGCCTTTCCGATCGTCGCCGCGGCGGTCATGGCGCTCGCGTTCCAGCGGGCGGGCGTGGTCTCCGCCACAGCCTCGGCGCCGCAGCTCAAGGTCTTCTTCGCGGCCGAATTCAAGGACACCCTCTACCAGCAGAAGACCTACAAGAAAGTGGCGTCGTCCTGGAAACGGCCGGCCGACACGCCCAAGCCCGGCAACAAGGCGGTGGTGATCGCCGTCATCCAGAAAGACGGCAGCATCCCCGAGCCGGTGCTGCACTACAAGAGCGGCTCCGGCACCTGGGATGCGGCGGCGCTCGACGCGGTCCGGAAAGCGGCCCCCTTCGATCCCTTGCCGAAGGGGTATCCGCGTCCGTCGGTCGAGGTGCATTTCCACTTCGAGTCCGGCTGATCCCGGCGCCTTCCCGGGGGCCTCGAATCGGCGCGCCCCGCCCCGATTCGGCTTGATCCATCTCCAGACGGAACTTAGGTTTCTGCCTCCGGGGGGGAGTGTGCGCGCGCGTTCGCGTCGGCTCCCCGTGGAGGCGGGGATGGGCGGTTACAGAATCGTCGTCGTGGCGTGCCTCGGTTGCATCCTCCTCCTGTCGGGGCCTCGCGACGTCCGTGCCGGTTCCGGCGACGCGGGGGCGAGGCCGACCGGGGGCCCCCCCGCGGCGGGATCCGCCGGGGAGGAGATGATCCTCTTCCAGGAGCTGCCCTCGGTGTTCGGGGCGTCCAAGTACGAGCAGAAGCCGAGCGAAGCGCCCGCCGCGATCAGCATCGTGACGGCCGAGGAGATCCAGAGATACGGCTACCGGACCCTCTCCGAGATCCTGCGCAGCGTGCGCGGCATCTTCACCACGTACGACCGGAACTACAGCTATATCGGCGTGCGGGGTTTCAATCGCCCCGGTGACTACGACACCCGCATCCTGCTCCTCCTGGACGGCCACCGGCTGAACGACAACGTGTACGACCAGGCGGCGATCGGCACGGAGGCGGTCGTGGACGTGGAGACGATCGAGCGCGTCGAGATCATCCGGGGCCCGAGCTCGTCGCTGTATGGGACGAACGCCTTCCTGGCGGTCATCAACGTCATCACCAAATCGGGGCGGGACCTGAAGGGGCGGGAGGTCTCCGGCTCCGGTGGCAGCTTCTCGACCGGACAGGCCCGGGCGGCCTACGGCGCCCGCCTGGAGAACGGCCTCGAGATGTATCTGAGCGGCACCTTCAGCGACAGCGGCGGCCAGGATCTGTTCTACCCCGAGTACGACAGCCCGGCGACGAACGGTGGCTGGGCCAGGGGCGCCGACGGCGATCGGTTCCGCCGCGCCTTCACCAAGTTCGAATGGGCAAACGCCCGGATCGTGGCCGGCTACTCCAGCCGCGCCAAGCACGTTCCCACCGCGTCGTACGGGACCGTCTTCAACGACGCGCGCGAGCGGACCTCCGACGAGCGCGCCTTCGTGGACCTGCGTTTCGAGCGGGAATTCGGGTTGTCGTCGCGGCTGGTCGGGACCGGCTCGTACGACGGCTACTGGTACCGGGGGGACTATCCGTACGCGGCCAGCTATTCGAAGGACTACGGCTACGGCGAGTGGTGGACGGGAGAGGTGCAGGCGATCACCATGCGCTTCGATCGGCAGAAGCTGATCGGAGGGACGGAGATCCGCACCAGCTCGAGGCAGGACCAGGGCTTCTACGACGCCGAGCCGTACTACCTCTACTTCCAGGACAGACGGCGGTCGTCCATCTGGGCGCTCTATCTTCAAGATGAGATCCGCGTCCGGGACAACCTGATCGTGAACGTCGGCCTGCGCCACGACGATTACGACACCTTTGGCGGCACGACGAACCCGCGGGTCGGCGTCATCTACGCGGTCGGGGACGCCACGACCCTCAAGCTTCTTTACGGACGGGCCTTCCGGGCGCCCAACGTCTACGAGCTGTACTATCAGGACGGCGGCGTGTCGCAGAAGGCCAATCCAGACCTGCGTCCCGAGACGATCCGGACGCTCGAGGTCGCCGCCGACCACACCTTCGGCGCCCGCGTGCGCGGCTCCGCCTCGGTCTACCGGTACGGGATCAACGACCTGATCACGCTCGGAACGGACCCGCTGGACGGGCTCGACGTGTTCGACAACGTCGAGCGCGCCCGGGCCGAAGGAGTCGAGCTCGAAATCGAGGGCGCCTTCAACCGCTTCCTGGAGGGGCGCGTGAGCTACGCTCTGCAGCGCAGCCAGGACGCCTCGACCGGCGCCACGCTCACCAACTCGCCGCGGCACCTCGCCAAGGTCAACCTCACCGTCCCCTTCCTGGCCGAGAAGCTCGTGGCCGCGCTCGAGATGCAATACACGAGCAGCCGGGAAACGCTCCAGGGCGGCCGGGCGGGCGGGTTCGGCGTGGCCAACGTCACGCTTCTCAGCCGGGCCTGGAGGAAGGGCCCCAGCCTCTCGCTGAGCCTGTTCAACGTTCTCGACAAGAAATACGCCGATCCGGGGGGCGCCGAGCACCTGCAGGTGGCCATCCCGCAGGACGGCCGGAGCGTTCGAGCCCAAGTGAAGTACGAGTTCTAAGGCCTTCCATGAGACGCGAGCCGACGCGCGGACCCTTCCTGACGGCGAGCCGGATCGCCGCCACGGTGCTCGTCCTGCTCATCGCTCAGGCCGGCGCGGGCGGGGCCGCCGTCCTGCCGGCGGGGATGCGGGTCGCCGCGATCGTCAGCCAGGACGCGGTGCCCTACGAAGAGGCGCTTTCGGGATTCAGGAGCCATTTGGAGCGACAGGGCGTGGCGGTGCAGATCGACGTCTATCCGCTGCACGGCGACCCGGCGGGCTCCGACGCGGCCCTGCAGAGCGCGCGCCGGGATCGGGCGCAGGTCCTTCTCACGCTCGGCTCCCTCGCCACCCAGGAGGCGGTGCGGCAAGTGAAGGACACCCCGATCGTCGCCGGCCTGGTGCTGAAGGCGGACGACCTGGAGGAGGCGGCCAACGCCACCGGCGTGGTCCTGGAATTTCCCGTCGAGCTCGAATTGCGCTGGCTGCAGCGGATGCTGCCCGGGCTGCGGAACATCGGCGTCCTGTTCAATCCTGCGGAGAACCAGGATCGGATCGACGAGGCCACCCGCGCGGCGAGGGACATGGGGCTGACCCTGCATCCCCGCAAGGTCACCACGCCCAGGGATCTTCCCGGAGCTCTCGACAGCCTCGGCAATCGCGCCGATGTCCTTTGGGGAGTCGCGGACCAGGTGGTCCTGAATCCCCAGACGGTCAGGCCCATCCTGCTCTTCTCCCTGCACAACCGGATCCCCTTCGTCGGCCTCTCGGCCACCTGGGTCAAGGCGGGAGCCCTCTATGCGCTCGACCGGGATTACGGCGACATCGGCAGGCAATGCGCGGAGATGGCGGTGAAGATCCTGCAGGGGACGGCGCCCCGGTCGATCGTGCCCGCGCCACCCCGCAAGGTCGTCTACTCGGTCAACATGAAGACCGCCCGGATCCTGAAGCTCGACATCCAGTCCGGCCTCCTGCAGGGGGCGCTGGCGGTGGTCGATTGAGGAGGAATTCCGCTCGGCCATGAACATTCCCGCGATCAGGAGAATCGGGCTGGCCGCCAAGTTCAACGCCCTCGTCGTGGCGTCGATCCTGGCGACCATCCTGAGCGCCGGGGCGCTCGCCGTGCGCGAGCAGATCACGGCCAGCTACCGGCAGCTCCTGTCGGACGGCGCCGCCGTGGCCGCGATGGTGGCCAGGAACAGCGAGTACGCCATCTATACGGAGAATCGCGAGGCCCTGCAGCAAGTCGTCGAGGCGCTGGCCGACCATCCATCGGTCGCGTACGTGCGCCTGGTGGATCGCGCGGATCGAAGCCTCGTCGAGCGGGCCTTCAGCTCCGGGGCGTTGCCCGCGCTCATCCACCACGGACGGCGGGTGGAGGGGACGCAGGCGACGTGGGCCGATCGGGCCGACCGGCTCGACGGCCGCGGTTTCATCGACCTGGTGGTTCCGGTCGCGGGCTCCGGCGGGCAGGCGGATTCGGCTCTCTTCCCCGGACAGGGCCCCGGATCCCCCGCTCAGGACCCCATCGGCTATGTGCAGCTCGGGCTCAGCCAGGAGGGCATGCGCCAGAGGATGCGCGCCTTCGCCATGCACGCGTGCGCCTCGGCCGCGGTCTGCGTCCTGTTCTTCGTCGGGGCCACGCTGTTCCTGACGCGCAAGATCACCTCGCCGATCCGGTCGCTCGCGGAGGCCGCGCGCGCCGTCGCGATGGGGAGGCTCGATCACAGCATCGGCGAGGTCACGTCGCGCGACGAGCTCCAGGATCTCCGGACCTCATTCGCCGCCATGCTCGATCGCCTGCGGGAGTCCCGCGCGCAGGTCGAGAGCTCGCAGCGGGATCTGGAGAACAAGGTCGAGCAGCGGACGCGCGAGCTCGAGATGGCCACCAAGAGGGCGTACGAGCTGGCCCACCAGGCCGACGCGGCCAACCGGGCCAAGTCGCAGTTCCTCGCCAACATGAGCCACGAGATCCGCACGCCCATGAATGGCGTCATCGGCATGACCGACCTGCTGATGGAGACCGACCTCACGCCGCCGCAGCGGAAATTCGCCGAGACCGTGCGGACCTCCGCCGAGGCGCTCCTCGGCGTGATCAACGACATCCTCGATTTCTCCAAGATCGAGGCCGGGAAGCTCGAGTTCGAATGCGTCGAATTCGAGCTGCGCCAGGTGGTCGAGGACGTCTGCGACATCCTGGCGCCGCGCGCGCAGGTCAAGGGGCTGGAGATGGCGTGCGTGATCCACGACGGCGTGGCGACCCACCTGCGCGGCGATCCCGGGCGGTTGCGGCAGGTGCTCATCAACCTGGTCGGCAACGCGATCAAGTTCACCGAACGGGGAGAGGTCGTGGTGCGGGTCACGTCCGAAGAGCAGGCGCGCGATGCGGCCCTCCTGCGCTTCGAGGTCACGGACACCGGAATCGGCATCGACAAGGAGTCGTGCAGCCGGATCTTCGACTCCTTCACCCAGGGGGACGGCTCGACGACGCGCCGGTACGGAGGCACCGGGCTCGGGCTGGCGATCGCCAAGCAGTTCGCGGAGATGATGGGGGGGGCGATCGGCGTCGAGAGCGAGCCGGGGAAGGGCTCGACCTTCTGGTTCACCGCCAGGCTCGGGAGGCAGACGCAGAGGGCCCGCATCAGGACGGGCCCGCGCAAGAACCTGCAGGGTCTCCTGGTTCTGATCGTGGACGACAACGACACGAACCGCGACCTGCTCCACCACCAGGTCTCCTCCTGGGGCATGCGGAACGGCTGCGCCGAGGGGGGGCGACAGGCGCTCGAGATGCTGCGCGAGGCGGCGGCCGCCGGAAAGCCTTACGACATCGCCATCCTCGACATGATGATGCCGGGCATGAACGGGCTGGAACTGGCCCGGCGGATCAAGTCCGAAGGCTCGATCGCCGGGGTGCGGCTGGTGCTGCTCACCTCGGTCGGCCTGCGGGGGGACGCGGCGGAGGCGCGACGCGCGAGGATCGAGGCGTACCTGAGCAAGCCGGTGAGGCAGTCGGACCTCTACAACTGTCTCGCCACGGTCATGGGACAGTCGGCGGATCCCAGCGTCCTGGTCACCCGACACACCCTGTCCGAGAAACGCCCGCTCCTGCAGGGCCACATCCTGCTCGGCGAGGACAACCCCGTGAACCAGGAGGTCATCCTGGCCATGCTCGAGTCGTTCGGGCTGACGGTCGATATCGCCGGCGACGGCGAGGAGGTGCTGCAGAAGCTCGGCGCCGGCGCCTACGACCTGGTGCTCATGGACTGCCAGATGCCGAGGAAGGACGGCCTGGAAGCCACGGCGGAGCTGCGGAGGCGCGAGCAGGCGGCCGGCCCGGGGCGCATTCCGGTGGTCGCTCTCACGGCCAACGCCATGGATGGGGATCGGGAGCGCTGCCTGGCCGCCGGGATGGACGACTATCTGAGCAAGCCCCTGCGGCGGGAGGTCCTGGAGACGGCCCTCGGGAAGTGGCTGGCGGCCGATCGGGCGAAAGCGGATCCGGCGCCGGTCGCCGGGAACGGTCCCGCCGCGCAGCCCGCCGCCGGCCCGCCGGCCGCCGCGGTGGCGGGTCCACCGGACGGCGACGATCCCATCGACATGAAGACGCTCGAGAGCATGCGCCTCGTCCAGCGCGAGGGACGGCCCGATCTTATCGGCCGCGCCGTGGGTCTCTATCTGAAGACCTCTGCCAACCTGATGAAGGACCTGCACCAGGCGGCCGATCGCGGCGAGGCGGAGATTCTCCACCGGACCGCCCACAACCTGAAGTCGAGCAGCGCCATGGTGGGCGCCCTCCGCCTGTCGGCCCTGTTCAGCCGGCTGGAGGCCCGGGCACGCGAGGGGGCCGAGGGGCTCCCGGCCGAAGCCCTGGCGGAAATCGACTCGGAGTTCGCCCGGGTGGTCCGGGCGCTCGAGGCCCTGTCGTGGAGCAGCTCATCGTGAACGACGCGGAAGCGCAGGACCGAAAACCCGTGATTCTGGTGGTGGACGACGACACCGCGATCCGCGAGCTCGTCAAGGAAGCCCTCGAGCACTTCCAGTTCGCCGTGGTGGAGGCCCGGAACGGCGCGGAAGGCGTGGAGGCGTTCACGGTCCACAAACCGGAGATGGTCCTGATGGACGTCCGCATGCCGGTGATGGACGGCTTCGCGGCGACGGCCGCGCTGCGCCTGCTCCCCGCCGCCGCCACCACGCCGATCCTGATCCTCACCGGCCTCGACGACACCGACTCGATCCGCCAGGCCTACGAGGCCGGCGCGACCGACTTCGCCAGCAAGCCGATCAACCTCTTCGTCCTGGGGCACCGCGTGCGCTACATGCTGCGGGCCAAGCACGCCCTCGACGATCTGCGGGGCAGCGAGGCGCGTCTCGCGAGCGCCCAGCGCATCGCCCGACTCGGGAACTGGGAACGGCAGATCAAGTCCGGGCGGATGCAGTGGTCGGACGAGATGTTCCGCATCTTCGGCGTGGACCCGAAGTCGTTCAAGCCGGACCTGAAGTCCTACCTCGAGCTTCTGCATCCCCAGGATCGGGAGCTGGTGGCGCGCGCCACGGGTGACGCGGTGCGCCGGGAGGGGCCCTACAGCTTCGACGCGCGCACCACCGGGCCCGACGGCGAGGTGCGTCACGTGCATGAGCAGGCCCAGGTCGTGTTCGACGAGGACGGCACGGCGCTGCGTCTCGAGGGCACGACCCAGGACATCACGGAACGCAAGAAGATCGAGGATCAGATCCGCTTCCTGGCCTATTACGACGGGCTCACGCGGCTGCCGAACCGGGCGCTGTTCATGGAGCGGCTCAACCAGTCGCTGGCCAACGCCCAGCGGCAGGGGCGGACGCTGGCGATGCTCTTCCTGGACCTGGACCGCTTCAAGCGGATCAACGACACGCTGGGGCACACCGTGGGCGACCGCCTGCTGCAGGCGGTTTCGGAGCGGCTCAAGAAATGCCTGCGCAGCACCGACACCATCGCCCGCGGCGATCCTCTGGCTTCGAGCGACAGCGTCGCCCGCCTCGGGGGAGACGAGTTCATCGTGACCATCTCCGACATCGCGCGCGGCGAGGACGCGGCCCGGATCGCGCACCGCATCATCGACTCGATGGCCGAGCCGTTCAAGCTCGAGGAGCACGAGGTGTTCGTCACGGGAAGCATCGGCATCAGCCTGTTCCCGCACGACGGCGCCGACGTCGAGACCCTGCTCAAGAACGCCGACTCCGCCATGTACCACGCCAAGGACGCCGGGCGGGGGAACTACCAGTTCTACAACACGTCGATGAACGCCTCCGCCTTCCAGCGCCTGGCGATGGAGAACGCCATGCGCAAGGCGCTCGAGCGCGGGGAGTTCATGCTGTACTACCAGCCCCAGGTGGACGTGGACACGGGGACGATTTTCGGCGCCGAGGCCCTGATCCGCTGGAAGCACCCCGACCTCGGCATGGTGTCGCCGGCCGACTTCATCCCCCTGGCCGAGGAGACCGGGCTCATCCTGTCGATCGGGGAGTGGGTGGTGCGCACGGCGGCCGCCCAGGGAAAGGCCTGGCGGGACGCCGGCCACGGGCGGCTGATCATCGCGGTCAACCTCTCGGGCCGCCAGTTCCGCCAGCAGCAGCTGGTCCACACCGTGGAGGACGCCCTGAAGGCGACGGGCTTCGATCCGAAGTGCCTCGAGCTCGAGATCACCGAGAGCATCCTGGTGCAGAGCGTCGAGGAGACGATCAACTCGCTGAAGCGCCTCAGGAAGATGGGCCCGCGCATCTCGGTCGACGACTTCGGGACCGGCTATTCGTCCCTGACCTACCTGAAGCGCTTCCCCATTGACACGCTGAAGATCGACCAGTCGTTCACCCGCGACATCGGCACCGACCCCGGCGACGCCGCCATCACGGCGGCCATCATCGCCATGGCGGAGGGGCTGAAGATGGCGGTGATCGCCGAAGGGGTGGAGACCGATGAGCAGCGCGACTGCCTCCTGGAGCGCCGCTGCAGGCTCATGCAGGGCTATCTCTTCAGCAAGCCGCTGCCGGCCGATCAGTTCAAGGCGCTGCTCGAGAAGCAGACGGCCGGTCACAAGATCGCCGCAGGGACTACGCCCCGCCGCCGGGCCGCCAGGTAAGTCTCGTCCGTTCAGGGTTCGTGGAGAATGACCCGCGCATCGAGCGCCACCGCGCCGTCGGCTGAACAGAGCAGGGGGTTCACTTCGGCGTCTGCGACCTCCGCCACGGACAGCAGGAGCCGGGCCAGGGCCTCGAGCGTCGCGGCCACCGCGGAGCGATCGGCCGCGGGGCGGCCGCGCCCTCCCGCGAGCCGGCGGCCGGCGCCGGTGGATCCGATCATCCCGTCGATCGTGCCCCGGGGGCAGGGGATCGTGCGGAGCGCGACGTCGCGCACCGACTCGGCGTCGGTGCCGCCCGTCCCGAAGAGGAGCACCGGCCCCAGGTGCTCGTCGCGCCGCGCCCCGGCGATCGTCTCGACGCCCCCGCGGCGGAACGGAGTGAGGCGGACCGCCGCCCGGCCCGATGTCGATGGCCGAGCGGCCCCCTGCGATCGGCCCGTCTCCCTGTAGGCCTGCCTGACCTCCTCGGGCGTTCTCAGGTCGAGGTGGACCCCGCCCGCGTCGCTCTTGTGGACGACGGCCGGGTCGTGCACCTTGAGGACGACGGGGAACCCGAGCGACGCGGCGGCATCGACCGCGGACTCCTCGTCGCCGGCGAGGCGGGCGGGGAGCACGGGAACGCCGAAATGCGCCAGGAGTCGCGCGGCCTCGTCCTCGGACAGCGCGCGCTCCGGCCGGCGGCGCCCGTCGTCGATCGCGGCCCGCAGGTCGGGCGGAAGAGGCGCGACGTCACCGGCCGGCCGCCCCGCGCGGCGCCACTGCAGCGTCCGGATCGCCCGCTCGCGGGCGCGCCCGCCGCGGGCCAGGGCCGCCCCGGCGCGCGCCGCGATCTCCGAGGAGGCATAGAGGGGCAGGCCGAGGCGGCGCAGCGGGGCGAAGGCCGCACGCTCCTCGTCGGCGTACAGGTCATGGATCAGGATCGGCTTGCGCGTCTCGCGGCGCCGGCGGTCGAGGAAGCCCGCAAGCGCCTCGTCGTACAGCGCGTACCCGCCGAACAGAATCACCTGGTCGCAGCCCGGCCAGTCCAGGATCGGATCGAGGACGTTCTCGTACGCCCGCACATCGTATTCCGACCGGCCGGCGAGCTCGACAGGGTTGCTCACGATCGCCGCGAAGGGCGGCAGGTGCGCCCGCAGCGCGGCCACGACGCCTTCCGGAAGCGGATCGATCCGGAGCCCCGCCTCCGAGGCGGCGTCCGAGGTCAGGGTCGCATGGCCTCCACCCTCTCCGACGAGCGCCACGGCGGGGCCCGCGGGCAGCGGCGAGGTCAGGAACGCCTGAGCGATCGACAGCGCCTCGTCGGCGCGATCGACGAGGACGGCCCCCGCCTGCTCCAGCGCCTGGGCCAGCGCCTCCGCCTCGCCGGCCAGGGCGCCGGTGTGCGATCGGGCGGAGCGCCGGCCCGCGCGCGTGCGCCCGCCTCGCAGGACCAGGACCGGCTTCTCGGCCGCGGTTCCCTCGACCGCTTCGAGAAAGGCGCGCCCGCGGCCACGCGCGAACCCCTCCACGAAGACCAGGACGGCGCGCGTGTGCGGATCGGCGCGCAGGTAGTCGAGGTAGTCGTCGAGTGCGAGGTCGGCCTGGTTGCCGGCGGAGACGAAGCGCGAGAACCCGACGCCCGGCCGCCTCATGGCCTCGCGCGCCAGGGCGTATCCCAGGTTGCCGCTCGCCGACAGGAAGCCGAGGCCCCCCTCGGGAAACGGCACGATGGCGCTCAGGTTCAATCGGGCCGGGGCGCTGAAGATGTTCATGCAGTTGGGGCCGACGATGCGCGTGCCGCCGGCGGCCGCCGTCGCGACCATGTCGCGCTCGAGGCGGAGCCCCTCCTCGCCGTGCTCGGAGAATCCGGCGGCGTAGACGATCGCGAACGGGATGCGCCGGCGGGCGACGTCCTGGATCGCCGCCGGGACTTCGGGGGCGGGCCTCACGACGAGGGCGACGTCGACAGGCCCGTGAGCGTCGTCGAGCGATTTCAGGAAGGGGCGGCCCAAGAGCGCGCCCCCCTTCGGGTTGACCGGATGGATCGCCCCCGCAAACCCCTCCTCGATGAGCGTCTGGAGCAGGATGGTTCCGTACTTGCCGGGGGCCTGCGACGCGCCAAGGATGGCGACACCGCGCGGGTCGAACAGGCGCGCCAGGGCGTGTGCGTCGCCCTCCATTTCAGCCGAGCATCGGCGCCACCTCGCGGAAGGCGCGCAGGGTGGCCTCGACGTCCTCGTCGCTGTGCTGCACCGAGACGGTCCAGATGTCCTCCGGGCCGTAGGCCTGCGGCAGGATGCCGCGGTTCGCCATGCCGACCCAGAGCCTCAGGAACCGGTCCATCCGGGTGCGCTTGAAGTCATCCAGGCCCTGCACCGGCGCCCGGCCGTAGAACAGGGAGCCGGCGGCCCCCGCGGTGACCACGTGCGCCTCGATTCCGGTGCGGGTGATGATCTCCCGGTAGCCGTCCGCCAGGGCCTGGTTGACGGCGAACATCCGGTCGTAGGCCGTTGGAGTCAGGACCTCGGTCAGAGTGGCGTGAGCGGCCGCCAGGCCGATCGCGTTGGCGGCGTAGGTGCCGACGTGCTTGACGTTGCGCGTCTCGATCCCCTCCATCAGGTCGCGACGTCCGCCGAACAGGCCGATCGGAAAGCCGCCGCCGATCGACTTGGCCATCGCCACGAGGTCCGCCGCCACGCCGAAATACTCGCCCGCCCCCTTGAGGCCGAGCTTGCATCCCATCTTGACCTCATCATAGATGAGGACCGCCCCCTCCCGGTCGCAGAGATCGCGCAGCCCCTGGAGGAATCCCTCGCGCGGCAGGAGGACGCCCAGATTGAAGACGATCGGCTCGAGGATCACCGCGGCGATCTCCTGCGGGTGGGCGCGGAACGCCGCGCGCGCGCTCTCGAGATCGTTGTACGCGGCGAGCAGCGTCTTGCTGACGAGGGCGCGCGGGATCCCGGCGCTGTAGATCTCCTGGCCCATCCACTCCGGGGCGCCGGGAGGCAGGTCCGTCTCGGGCCGGCCCAGCCAGAACTCCGGCGCCCCGCCGTGGTAGCAGGCGTCGAACTTCAGGACCGTGTCCCGGGCGGTCGCGCCTCGCGCCACGCGCACCGCGTACTGGGTCGCCTCGGACCCGGTGTTGACGAAGCGCACCAGGTCGAGCCGGAAGCGCTCGCAGACGATCCGCGCCAGGTCGGCCGTGCGCGGGTTCGGATAGCAGGTCATCGTGCCGTTCCCCATCTGCCGGCGCACCGCGTCGAGGACGGCCGGGTGGGCGTGCCCGGTCAGGAGCGTCGACTGCGCCAGGCTCCAGTCGACGTACTCGTGGCCGTCCACGTCCCAGACGTGCGCGCCGCGCGCCGCGCGCAGGAACAGCGTGTGGGGATCCATCACCCGGAAGTTGCTGCAGACGCCCGCGGGCAGGAACCGCCGGGCGCGCTCCAGCTCGTCGATCGAGCCGGCCGACCGGGACTTGAACCGCGCCAGCTCGGCGGCGAGCGGATCGGGCGCGGGGAAGGGGACGGCGCCGGGTGGCGGCGTCACCGGCGGCCGGGGGGGCGCGCTCCTGTCGATATTCATGGCGGACTCCTGTCGGATGACCGGAATGGTGAGAACAATGAATGCGAGGGCGGCCGTTCAGGATCGGGGGATGACGATCAGAGATCTTCCGGATCGACGCGCAGCGTGCGCATGAGCCGATGCTAGCAAAGCCGCGCCGGAACGGTCAATGCGCCGAACCACGCCGTGAAACGGTCCTAGCGGACCAGGCGGTCGAGATCGCGCTTCATCACGCCGTTGACGATGATCTCCCGCATGATCTCGGAGGTCCCTTCCCAGATCCGGTCGACGCGCAGGTGGCGGAAGTGGCGCTCGGCGGCGAAGTCCCGGCAGTAGCCGCGCCCGCCGAAGATCTGCACCACGCGATCGGCGACCCGGTTGGCCATCTCGGAGCAGTAGAGCTTCACCATCGAAGCCTTGGCGTGCAGGGTCTTCAGGTCGGCTCGGCCGGTGTCCTCCTCCCACGCGACCTTGTAGGTCATCATGCGGGCCGCGAACAGCTCGGTGGCCGAATCGGCCAGCATCGCGCCGATCGCCTGGTGCCGGTACAGCTTCCGTCCGAACGTCTCGCGCGTGGCGCACCAGGCTTTCGCCTCCTCCAGGAGGCGCTGGGCCGCGCCCAGGCAGCGCGCGCCGATGTGCAGCCGCTCCTCGCGGAACCAGGCCCGGGTGATCGTGTTCGCCTCGCCGGCGCCGCCGAGCATCTGCGCCTCGTCCACCTCGCAGTTCTCGAAGACCATCTCCGGGTGCTTGTCCTCGGTGCGCGTCATGAAGTGCGGGATGCGCTGGATGCGCATCCCGGGCGTGCCGCGATCCACCAGGAACAGCGTCTGCTCGTCCGGACCGGTGACGCAGTGGACGATCACCGCCGGCGCCCGCTCGCCGCTGGTGACGAACCACTTCTCGCCGTTGATCACCCACCGCCCGCCGTTCCTGACGGCGGTGGTCCGGAGGCCGGAGGTGTCGGAACCGCCCCCCGGCTCGGTGATGGCGTAGGCCACCGCGGCGGCCGTGCCGCGGACCGCCGGGTCGAGGTACTTCCTGCGCTGCGGCTCGTTGCAGCGCAGGAGCGCGTTGTACGGCCCGCCCACGTACCCCCAGAGATCGTTGGTGGCGCGCCCCGCCTGCTCCTGGACGATCACCTGCTCCAGGACCGACGACCCGAGGCCGCCCATCTCCTTCGGCACGTTCATGGCCCACAGCCCGAGCTCGATCGACAGGCGCCGCAGGCGCTCCGACACGTCGTCGGGGAGCGCCTCGGTCTCCTCGACGGTCATCTCGTGCGGGACCAGCTCGTCCTCGGTGAAGCGGCGGGCCCTCTCCTGCAGGGCCAAAAGCTCGGGCGTCAGGTCGAAGTCCATGGCCGTCCCCCTCCGGGAGCAGCGGGTGAAACCACGCCGGATCGCGGGATGGGAGGGATGGTAGCACGCAGGTGTGCGAGAATCCCCCGATCCCGGAGGAGGAAAAATGAGACGCTGGCTCGCAGGCGTGGGAACCCTGTTCGCTGTCCTGGCAATCGACACCGCGGTCGGCGGCGTGCGGGGCGCCGCGGCTCGAGGCGCGGAAGGGGCCGCGGCGGCCGGCAACAGGGAAGCCGCTGCCCGGCGCCTGCACGCCCGCGCCATCGTGGTGGACACCCACGTGGACGCGCCGTACACGCTCGAGAAGAAGTGGGCCGATGTGGGCGAGCGCGGGGCGACGCCGCATTTCGACATCCCGCGGGCCCTGGAAGGGGGGCTCACGGCCCCGTTCTTCGCCATCTACGTCCCGGCGCGCTTCGCCGAGACGGGCGGGGCGGCGCGCGAGGCGCTCGAGCTCATCGACCTGACGCGGCGCGTGGTCTCAGCGCACCCGCGGGAGATGGTCCTGGCCGCTTCGGTCGCCGACATCCGCGCGGCCAAGAAGGCCGGCCGCATCGCCGTCCTGATGGGCATCGAAGGGGGGCACGCCATCGAGGACTCGCTCGGAGCGCTGCGCCAGTTCCAGGGGCTGGGCGTG
This sequence comes from Candidatus Polarisedimenticolia bacterium, assembly GCA_036001465.1. Taxonomy (NCBI): domain Bacteria; kingdom Pseudomonadati; phylum Acidobacteriota; class Candidatus Polarisedimenticolia; species Candidatus Polarisedimenticolia bacterium. The sequence continues at coordinate 80,418 of DASYUH010000032.1, read as the reverse complement.
CGCTACATGACTCTGACGCACACCAACACGAACCACTGGGCCGACTCCTCCGGGAGGTTCTACCTGCCCGACTTCAACCCGGCCGAGTATCAGGTCCACCACGGACTCAGCGAGTTCGGGCGGCAGGTGGTGCGCGAGATGAACCGGATCGGGATGCTGGTGGACGTCTCCCACGTGTCGGACGAGACGATCGACGACGTGCTCGAGACCTCGCGCGCCCCGGTGTTCGCCTCCCACTCCTCGTGCCGGGTCCTGAGCGACATCCCGCGCAACCTGACCGACGACCAGATCAGGAGGATCGCCAAAGGCGGGGGCGTCGTGATGATCAACATCGGGTCGTACTTCCTCGACCAGAAGGTGGTCGACCAGTCGAAGGCCGATCGCGCGGCGGTCATGGACTCCTACCTGAAGATCAAGAAGGACCTGCAGGCCGACCCGAAGGCGCGCGACGAGGCGATCAGCAAGCTGTTCGACGCCCTCCCGAAGCACCGGACGTCGTGGACGCGGGCCGTCGATCACATCGAGCACGTCATCGAGGTGGCCGGCCCGCAGGCCGTCGGCCTGGGCAGCGACTTCGACGGCATCGAGGACCCTCCCGAGGGGCTGGACGACGTCTCGAAGCTGCCGGCCCTCACCGCCGAGCTCCTGCGGCGCGGCCATTCGGAGGAGGTCGTCCGCGGCGTCCTGGGGGAGAACTTCCTGCGCTTCTTCGCGCGAGCCGAGGAGGCGGCACGCGGCCTGTCGACGGAGGCTCCCGGGACGGCGAGGCTGGAGACCGAGTGAGCCGGGTCCACCGGAAGCGCATCCCGATCCGCTGGCGCGACATGGACGCCTACGGCCACGTCAACAACGCCGTGTTCCTCAACTACCTCGAGGAGGCGCGCGACGAGATGGTCCGGCGGCTCTTCGCGCGGCGGGACGGGGAGTTCGACTATGTGGTGGCGCGCGTGGCGATCGACTTCCGGCGGCCGCTGCGCCAGGAGGACGGCGAGGTCGTCGCCAGCTGCCGGGTCGAGCGCGTCGGCCGGTCGAGCATCCGGACGAAGGAGACCCTCGTCACGCGAAGCGGCGGCCTGGCGGCCGAGGCGGAGGCGGTCCTGGTGTCCCATGACCGCACAACCGGCGCCTCGCGCCTCCTGACCAAGGGGGAGAAGGCGATCCTGGCCCCGCGAGTCCGGAGGCGCCGATCCCGCTGACGAGAACGATCCGGGCTCTCCTCCTCCTGGCGCTCTGCCCTCGCGGCGTGGTCCTGGGCGCCCCGGACGTCGAGCGCCCGCGGGTCGAGGCGGTGCGGACGGAGGGCCCGATCCGGATCGACGGCCGGCTCGACGAGCCGGACTGGACGCGCGCCGGCGTCATCGCCGACCTGACCCAGCACTCGCCGCACCCCGGCGAGCCGACCCGCTACCGGACCGAAATTCTCCTGCTTCGGGACGCCGAGGATCTCTATCTGGGGTTCCGGTGCTTCGATCCGGAGCCGGCGCTGATCGCCCTGCACTCGATGCGCCGCGACGTGGACGACCCGTTAGGCGAGGACTTCGTCTCCATCGCCTTCGACACCTACGGCGACCGCCGCACCGCGTACTTCTTCGACGTGCGCGCCTCGGGGGGGATCAGCGACGGCCTGATCCCGGGGCCCGGGCTGTGGTCGATCGACTGGGACGGCATCTGGGAGGCCCGGACGCGGGTGGACGCGGACGGCTGGACGGCGGAGGTCCGCATCCCCTCCCGGACTCTGCATTTCAAGAAGGGCCTCCCCGAATGGGGCATGAACCTCCTGCGCGGCGTGGCGCGCGATCGGATCCTCTATCACTGGTCGGGGCTGAGCCGCGACAGCGATTTCCTCGACCTGACGAGCGCCGGCCGATTGTCCGGCGTCGCCGACCTGGACCAGGGGCACGGCCTGACGATCACGCCGTACGGGCTCGCCCGCTACGAACGGGCGCCGGACGAGGACACCCTGAACCGTGTGGGCCGGGGCGGGCTCGACCTGTCCTACAGCCTGACCCCGCAGCTCACGGGCGTGCTCACGGCCAACACCGACTTCGCGGAGACCGAGGTCGACACGCGCCAGATCAACCTGACGCGCTTTGACCTGTTCTTCCCGGAGAAGCGCTCCTTCTTCCTGGAGGGGTCGAGCCTGTTCAACTTCGGGCTCGGCCTGAGCGAGGAGTTCCTGCCGTTCTACTCGCGGCGCATCGGCCTGATCGATAGGGAGACGGTGCCGATCGACTGGGGAGCCAAGATCCTCGGACACGCCGGCCGCCTGGGGGTCGCGGCGCTCGACATCGAGACCGGCAGCTCCAACCAGGCGCCCCGGACGAACCTGGCGGCGGCCCGCGTCACGTACGACGTCGGCGACAGCCTCCGGATCGGGACGATCGTCACCCACGGCGATCCCGAAGGGCTCCGGAGCAACACCCTGGCGGGGGCCGACGTCACCTGGCACACCGCGCGCATCCGGGGGGACAAGAAGATGACCGTCGGCGCCTGGGCGGCGCGCTCGAGCGGCGATCTCGCGGCCGGGCGCCGCGACGGCTGGGGGGTGAAGGTCGACTTCCCGAACGACCTGTGGAACGCCTACGCCCGGTTCTCGGAGTTCGGCGAGGCGCTCGACCCCGCCCTCGGGTTCCTGCCCCGGCCGGGGACGCGCTGGTACGACTTCTGGAGCGCTGTCCAGCCACGCCCGAAACGCGACGGCCCGCTCGCCTTCATCCGGCAGGCGTTCTTCGAGACCCGGTACACCCAGGTGGACGACCTGGGCGGCCGCACCGAGAGCCGGCGGCTGTTCACGGCCCCGTTCAACATCGAGACGGAGTCCGGCGAGCACCTGGAGGCCAACTGGGTCCCCACCTTCGAGTCCCTGACCGCTCCGTTCGATGTCGCCGGGGGGATCGTCATCCCGCCGGGGGACTACCATTTCACGCGTTACCGCTTCGAGGCGCAATCGGCGCAGAACCGCAGATGGCGCCTCGGAAGCACCGTCTGGCTCGGCGGCTTCTACGCCGGGCGCCTCACGCAGATCGAGACGTTCGTGAACTGGGACGTCTTCCGGGGGCGCCTGTACCAGAAACTCGATCTACAGAACGACTTCGGCCGCCTGCCCCAGGGCGACTTCGTCCAGCGGCTGCTGCAGATGGAAAACATCTACGCCTTCTCGCCGCGCCTCGTCCTCTTCGGCTTCTTCCAGTACGATTCCGAATCGCGCCAGCTCGGGATGAATGCCCGCCTGCGCTACACGCTGCGCCCCGGCAGCGACCTGTTCTTCGTGTGGAACCGCAACTGGACCCACCCGCCCGGCGAGGGGCGCCTCGACATCGGTCCGGTGAACGACCAGGTGGCGCTCAAGCTCCGCTTCGCCTGGACCGGGTGAGCCGGCATGGAACCTTTGGGGCCGCGCCACGTTGACGCTCCCGAGGGCGCGTGGTAACGTCCGCCCCCTCAGCCGGACTGCGGACACGACCAAGGACAAGGACGGGACGATGACGACGCCTCAGGAGTCGCGCGGGGTGGCGCTGCGGGTCGCCGACATCCGCTACGCCTACGGGAAAACCGTGGCCGTCGACGGCGTGTCGTTCGACGTGCGACCGGGGGAGATCTTCGGGCTGCTCGGGCCGAACGGCGCCGGCAAGACCACGACGATCTCGATCGTCTCGGGGATCCTCCCGCCGGCCTCGGGCCAGGCGCTCATCTTCGGGCAGGATGCCTCGGGCGGCTCCGGCAGGGCCCGCGCCCGGATGGGGGTGGTGCCCCAGGACATCGCGCTCTACGAGGAGCTGACAGCGGCCGAGAACCTGCGCTTCTGGGGCCGGCTGTACGGACTGTCGGGCGCCGGGCTCGAGGATGCGGTGGGCCGGTCCCTCGACCAGGTCGGTCTCGCCGACCGGGCGAAGGCGCGCGTCAAGACCTATTCCGGCGGGCTGAAGCGCCGGCTGAATCTCGCCGCCGGCCTGGTGCACTCGCCCGACCTCCTGCTCCTCGACGAGCCGACGGTCGGGATCGATCCGCAGGCGCGGCTGCGCATCCTGGACGTGGTGCGCGACCAGGCCCAAAGCGGGCGGGCCGTGCTGTACACCTCCCATTACCTCGAGGAGGCGGAGCAGATCTGCGAGCGGCTGGCGATCATCGACCACGGCCGAGTCCTGGCCGCCGGGACGGTCGCCGAGCTGCGGCGCCTGGTGGGTGAGGGCCCGGTGGTGCGCGTCCGGGGATCGATCGACGGCGACGGGCTGAGGGCGCTGGCGGCCCGCTGTCCGGGGGTTTCCTTCCTGAGCGCCGACGGCGACAGCGCCTCGTTCGCCGCGCGCGACCCGGACGCCTGCTCCGTGCTGGTGCGCGAGCTGTTCGGCAGCGGGCTGAAGCTGGACGACCTGCGCGTCCAGGAGCCTAATCTGCAATCGGTCTTCCTCAAGCTGACCGGCCGCGAGCTGCGCGACTAGAGACGGGGGTTCTCCGCATGGGCACCCTGGCCACGCTCGTCCGGAAGGACCTGAGGCGGCGGCTCGTCGACCCGTCCAAGCTGCTCCTGAACCTGGCCATTCCGCTCGTCATAGCGGGGATGATGGCGCTCGCCTTCGGCGGCCGCGGTGACAGCCAGCGGACCCCCGTGCTGCACCTCGTGGTGGTGAATCAGGACGAGGGGCCGATCGGACGCGCCCTGGGGAACGCGCAGCAGAACCCGGAGGCGGCGGGGCGCATGGAGATCCGGCAGGCCAAGGATCGCGGGGAGGGCTTGAGGCTCCTGCGCGAAGAAGAGATGGCGGCGCTGATCCTGATCCCGAAGAATTTCAGCGCCGACCTGCTCGACGGGAGGGACGTCGAGCTGGAAGTGGTGAAGAACCCGGCCGCGTCGATCATGCCGGTGATCGCCCAGCAGGGGATCGAGGTCGCGGCCCTCTACATCTCGATCGGCGCCCGGCTCCTGGACGGCCGCGGGGCGCAGATCGCGGAGTTGTTCGAAGGCCGTGGCTGGAACGACCCGCAGGCGATCGCCGCCCTGGTCACGGAGCTCTACGGGCGCGTCCGGGGGATCGACGCCTTTCTGATCCCGCCGCTCATCGAGGTCAAGGCCGGCGAGCGGGAGACCGCGAAGGAGGCCGGCAAGGGCCGGCCGAACTTCATGATCTGGATGTTCCCCGGCGTGATGATCATGGGCCTGCTGTTCACCGCCAACACCCAGATGCGGGACCTGCTGAGGGAAGGGGAGATCGGGACGCTGCGGCGCCAGCTCGTAGCACCCCTCGGCGCGGTCAAGGTCCTCGTCGCCAAAATCGTCTCGGTGGCCGCGGTGGTCGCAATCGCCACGGTCCTCCTGCTTCTGGTGGGGCGCTGGGCCTTCGGCGTGCGCTGGGGTCCCGTGGCCCCGCTCGCCGCCGCCACGGCGGTCATCGTGCTGGCGGCGACCGGCTTCGCGGCGCTGGTGTTCTCGCTGGTGCGCACCGAGCGGCAGGGGGACGCCTTCGGCGGCGTCCTGGTCATGCTGATGTCGCTCCTCGGAGGGACGTTCTTCCCGCCGCAGGTCGTCCCGTCCTGGATGCAGGGGATCTCCCGTCTCACGCTCACGTACTGGTCGCACGGGGTTCTGCGCGATCTGGCGGCCGGTGGCGGGTGGGACAAGATTCGGGGTGAGCTCTCGATTCTCCTGATCATCGGGCTGGCCCTGACCCTGGCCGGCGTCATCGCCCTCAGGCGCCGCCACCTGCGAGGCGCCCTGTGAGGGCCCTGACGCTCGCCCGGCAGGACCTGCGCCTGACTCTTAGGGATCGCAGCTCGATCTTCTGGATCTTCATCGCGCCGGTCCTGTGGGTGTACATGTTCGGGTCGATCTCCCGCTCGACCCCCACGCGCATCGGGCTCCAGGTGGTCGAGGAGGAGTCTTCGGCCCTCGCCGATCGCCTGGTCGAGCTCCTGCGCGCCGAGAACTTCGAGGTGACCGTCGTCCCGTCGGGCGGCCCGGTTCCCACCGGGAAAGACGCCCCGGCTCGCTCGGTCACCATTCCCGCGGGATTCGCGGGCTCGATCGCGGCGCGGCAGAAGGTCACTCTCGACCTGAAGGAAGGGGAGAGGGCCAACGCCGAAGGGACGATCGCGGCGGAGGTCGCCCTGCACCGCGCCATCGTCCGGCTGCTGGCGGGGGAGGCGCTCGGCCCGATGCCGCCCGCCGAGGACAAGGTGCGCGTGCGGTCGTCGTGGGCCGTCGAGCGCGCCATCCCCACCGGCTACTACCAATCCCTGCCTGGGAACCTCGTGATGTTCGTCCTGATCTCGACCATGACCTACGGCGCGGGGCTGCTCGTCACCGAAAGGAAGAAGGGGATCCTCCGCCGGCTCGCCACCTCCCCCTTGACGCGCGGCGAGATCATCGCCGGGAAGGCGCTCGGGCGCGCGGCGGTCGCCTCGGTCCAGGTGGGGGTGTTCCTCCTCATCGGTTTCGCCCTGTTCAAGATCGACTGGGGTCGTTCCCCGGCGGGGCTCGCGGCGATCCTCGGCCTGTTCGTCCTGACCGCCGCGGCGATGGGGCTCCTGTCCGGGTCCTGGTTCAAGTCGTCCGAGGCGGCCTCCGGCATGGGGATCGTGCTGGTCCTTATCATGTCGGCGCTCGGCGGCTGCTGGTGGCCCGCCGAGGTCGTCCCCGACTGGCTGCGCCTGGCGGGGTTCGCCTTCCCGACCGCCTGGGCCATGCGCGGCCTGCACGAGCTGATCTCCTGGGGCGGGGGGCTGCGCGACGTCCTCGTGCCCTGCGGCATACTCGGGATGTTCGCCCTGGGATCCGGTCTCCTGGCGACCCGTCTCCTGCGGCGGGCGATCTAAAGACGAGGATCCGGAAGCCCGGCCGGATGCCCGCTCAGGCCCCTAGCCCCGTCCCGCGATCATCGCCGCCAGCGCCTCGATGTGGCCGGGGCCCGTGCCGCAGCATCCGCCGGCCAGGCGGGCCCCTTCCGCCAGACGGCGCTCCATCCAGGAAGCGTACGCCTCGGGCTCGTGATGATCCGGCAGCCGCCAGCCCGTGACGTCGTCCGGCTCGCCGAGGTGGGCATAGAGCCCATGAGGTAGGGCAGGCGCCATCCGGGCGAACGCCGGGTAGATTGCGTCCATCGCCTCGGGCGTGGCGCAGTTGATCAGAATGCCGCGCAGCTGCGACCCGCCGAGTTCGACGAGGCGCGGCACCGCGTCGGCCAGGGGCTCGCCGGAGAGCAGTTGCATCGGCGCGCGCGGGCAGAGACTGAGCAGCATATCGAGGCCGGTGCCACGGGCCGCCTGGAGCGCGGCCTCGGCCTCCCGGCCGCAGTTCATCGTCTCGATGAAGAGGAGGTCGACGCCGAGCCCCGCGAGGCATTCGGCCTGCCGGCGGTGCTCGGCCAGGCACTCCGCCTGCGGCGGCACCAGGTCGGGCCGGTAGCAGTCCTCGAGCGGCGCGAGACCGCCGGCCACCAGGCAGGCGCGCCCCGACCCGGCGGCCGCCCCGGCCCGGGCGCACTCGACCGCGCGCCGGTTGGCGGCCTGCCACTCGCCGGGAGCACCGGCCCGATCCAGGGCGCGGAGCGTCGTGCGGAAGGTGTTCGTCACCAGGATCTCGGCGCCGGCGCGCGCGTACTCCCGGTGAATCAGCGCCAGGGTCTCGAGCCCGCGGTCGGACAGGAGGGCGCGGGCCGACCAGAGGGGGAGGGTGGTGTCGAGGCCGCGCCGCGACAGCTCGGTGCCGACCGCGCCGTCGAGGAGGACCGGCCCCGGGCGCGCCAGGAGCGCCTCGAGCCTCGTGGCCAAGGTCCTAGACCCCCGGGTGGCGCTGGAGATCCCGCTTGGGCCCGAACGCCCCCACGAACCACGAGATCAGGCTCACCACGAGGGAACCCAGGATCGCCCAGCCGATCGAATCGACCCCGAACCCCGGAACGATGTAGGCCGCCAGGGCGAAGGCGAAGCCGTTGATCACGAAGTAGAACAGGCCGAGCGAGAGGATGGTGATCGGCAGGGTCAGGAACAGGAGAATCGGTCGGACGACGGCGTTGATGAACCCCAGGACGAGGGCCGCCACCGCCAGGGTGGACATCGAATCGACGTGCACACCCGGCAGGATTCTCGAGCACACGAACAGGGCCAGCGCGGTGCTCAGCCAGTGCGTCAGAAAGCGGCCCATGGACCTCCCGTCACGTCGCGGCCTTCAGTCGCCGCTGCAATTCTGCACGAGGGCGCCGCACTTCGTGCAGACCTCCTTGCACTTGCGGAACTCGGTCGGGCCGCCGCAGGCGGGGCACGGCATGGCGATGCGGGCGCCGCCGGCCGACTCTTCGGGTTTCATGCGCGGGACCCTCCCGACAGGGAGAGTATACATAGTGGCGCCGAGAGTGTGGAGAAGAGACCCGTTCACGGGCAGGAGTTGGTCACGGTCAATTGTTCATCCGCGAACGCGGCGCGGGGGGATGTCGCCTACCAAACCCGGCTGCAGTGTGAGTTTGGGGCTGGCTTGAGGCTTGATAACTGGACCACACGGCCCGGGCAGCCGTCGAGCTGGTGATGGTCGTTTCCACACTCTGAGCGCCACTATGGAAAGTAAACGCGCTAGGGGCCTGCCAGGGTATCGAGTCCAGAGCTCAGCGGGGGCGCTCCAGCCAGGAATTGACGCTGAAGCTGTAGGTCAGCTGCGCCGACACGGAGTAGCCGTTCGAGAAGAAGGACTTGCTCGCTTCGGGGACGTTCCAGTAGTCCCGGCGGTAGGCGACCTTCAGGATGGCGCCGGGGCCGATGCGATAGCCGGCGCCGGCTTCCACGTCGAACAGCTCCGAGTTGTTCACGATCCAGAGTCCGCCGAAGAGCGGCATGATGTATGGGTAGTCGTTCTTCTCGACGCGCATCGCGGTGAAGAAGCGGGGCGAGAAGGTGAACTTCGGCTCCACGAAGTAGGCCCGCCCGCGGGACTTGAACGCGCTCGTCGGCGCCTCGTAAGTTGAGGCGGCGTAGTCGGCGTTCAGCTCGAAGTGCCCGCGGCTGAACTGCAGGTCGGCGCCCGTGATCATCTGCCCGAAGTCCTTCCACGTCGTTCCGGCCGGCAGGTCCTCCTCGATGTCGGGGCCCAGGTAGGGCCCCCGGGTGGAGTAGACGCCGATCCGCAGGCCGGTCACGGGCGTCACCCCCAGGGCCAGGGCGGGGCGCACGGCGGAGCCCGGCTTCGGAGTGTACGCGTCGTTCACCATCGGGCGGTCGATCGCCGCCACCCGGTAGTCCAGGCGCGACACCTGGCCGCTCACCTGGATCCCGTAGGGGTAGGCCACGTCGTAGCTGTCCGGATAGCCGATGAGCGGATTGGTGGATGACAGGTACCGCCGCGCGAAGTTGCCGATCGGCGTCAGGATCTTCCCCCCCTCGATGATGAGCCGCCGCGGGGCCTCGAACGTGTAGCGCACCACCGCCAGATCGAGGACCGATTCGCCGTCCTCCTCGTAGCTCCCACGTCCCTCCTCCAGCCTGCCGAGCGCGAATCCCTGGAGCCGGGGGCGGAACTCCCCGATGGTCCACAGCCGCAGGCGTCCGGCGGGAGCGGTCTCTCCTTCGTTCTTGCTCAACAGGAATGACGCGTCGTCGGTCTTCCAGACCTCGGCCTCGAACAGGCCCTGGACCAGAACCTTGTCCTCGGCGCAGATCGGCCCTGCAGGGATCAGGAAGAAGACGGCGGCGAGGAGGCCGCGCAGCGCCCGGCGCCGGGACGCGGCGCGGCACGACCGCGGACTCACCCGCGGGCCATCATGCGGCTGTCTGAAGCTCATGCCAGGCCTCCCGCAATGTGGTGAGGTACTCTTCCATCGAAAACGGCTTCAGGAGGCAACGGGAGCGGATCTCCTCGAGAAATCCCGCCTCGCCCACCGTGTCGCCGGTGACGAACAGGAACCCGTGCGTGCCGGACTTCCGGTGGCTCGCCGCCCAGCGATACAGCTCCTTGCCGCCGATCTCCCCCGGGATGTTGAGATCGGACACGATCAGGTCGAAATCCTGTCGCTTGAGATGATCGACCGCTTCGGTCCCGGTCCGCGCCCCCACCGCGCGGGCCCCCACCGAATCGAGAATCGCCATCTGCAGCTCCAGGACGGCGGGCTCGTCATCCACGACCAGAATGGCCGCCGGCAGGGAGCGCCCGGCGGACGCGACCGTGACCGGACGGACCTGCGGCGCGGCCTCGACGTTCTTTCCGGCCGTCCGCGGCAGAACGATGGTGAAGCGGGCGCCCCCCCGGGGCTGGTTGTCGGCCGCGATGGTTCCGCCGTGGCTCTGCACGATGGCGTGCGAGATGCTCAGGCCCAGGCCGGTCCCCTTGCCGACCGGCTTGGTCGTGTAGAAATGCTCGAAGACCCGCGCCGGATCCTGCAGCCCCGGGCCGTCGTCCGAGAACACGATGGTCGCCCCCCCGGGGGAGTTGCGGGTGCTGATCGTCAGCGTCCTCGCCGGCGTCAGGCCCAGAAGCGCGTCGTAGGCGTTGCTCACGATGTTCAGGAAGACCTGCTGCAGCTCGAGGTCGCTGGCGCACAGGTTCACCGGCTCCGGGGCGAGGTCGAGCGTGAGCCCGATGCGCGACTTCTCGAAGTCCCTCTGCCGCAGCGCCACCGTGTCGCGCACGATCTGGTTGACGTCCACGGTCAGGCGCTCGCCGGTGTCGCGGTGCGCCACCTGGAGCAGGTTCCTCACCAGGGCGACGATGCGCCGCCCCTCGGCGCGCACCGTCGCCAGGCGCTTGCGCACGGAGTCGCTGATCGTCTCGACCTCCATGAGCATCTCGATGTTGCCGACGACGCCGGTGAGCGGGTTGTTGATCTCGTGCGCCGCGCCGCTGAGCATCCGTCCGAGCGCCGCCAGCTTTTCGGTCTCTTTCAGCCTCTCGACGCGCTCGAGGTCCTCCTTGGCGCGCTGCAGGATCTTCTGTTCGTGCTGCTGCAGCGATTCCATGAGGTGATTGTAGGTGTCGCTCAGAACGCGCACCTCGACGCCGGCCTGCGCGCTCTCGAAGCGATGGCCGTGGTCGCCCGTCTCGGCGACGGTGCGCATGAACGCCACGAAACCCTGGAGCGGCCGGAGGACCGAGCGCGACGTCGCCGACGCGGCCACCCCCGCCAGGAGGACGGCGATCGAACCGCAGGAGAGGAGCGTCCAGAGGAGGGCCCGGTTCGCCGGTGCCAGGGCGCCGGTCAAGGAGTGCAGCAGGACGACCGAGACCGGCCGCCCGCCCTGATCCGACCCAAGCGACAGCGGCGCCGCGACGAAGTCCTCACCTCCGATCGGGACGACCGGGGGCGGGCCCGGCGCGTCCGTCCCGGCGGGTGCAGGCAGCTCGAGCCTGGAGCCGGCCGGGAGCGCGGCGTCGAACGTCGATCCCAGGATGCGGCCGGCGGCGATCACGACGATCTGGCTGTCGAAGGCGCGGTGCAGTCGCGCGACGTAGTCCCGGTCGAGCAGGTCCCCCACCGACAGGGTTCCGATGATGTAACCCTGCAGGACGATCGGCACGCAGCCGACCTGGAAGTACCGGTCGTCGAAGCGCATGACCGCGAAATTCTGCGGTCCGACGGGGGCGTCCTGGGCCAAGGCCCGGCGCACGACCGGCCAGGATCCGAGCGACGTCCCGGCATGGAGCCCGAAGCCGCGCCGGCCGCCGCTGGCGAGCACGCGGCCCTCATGGTCGGTGACGATGAGCAGATCGCGCGCCAGCCCCGCTGCGATCTTGGCCGCCTCGGTCTCCACGGTTCCCAGCAGATCGGGACGCGTGTGTGTCCCGGGGGCGGCCTCCAGGCGATAGGTCTCCATGGCCGCCCGCAGCGTGGGGTTGTCGGTCATCAGCGTGGAGGTCCGGACCAGCTGCTCGAGGTCCTTCTCCTCCAGGCTCAGGAGCATCCGCTGGTGGTGGGCCAGCGTCGCCGCCAGGAGCTCCCGGGTGTTCCTGCGAATCTGGACGCTGAGCGTCAGGAAGGCGGCAAGCACCGAAACGGCCGTCAGCGCGGTGGTAAACAGGACGAGCTTGGTTCCCAGGCTGGCGGCCCGCCACCTCGACGTCACGCGGAAATCCTCACTCACCGGAAAGCGGCCCCGTGAGCGGAATCCTGAAGTGGACCACCGCCGGCTGCCCCGATTCAATCCGGACGTCGTGGACCTGCGGCCGGGCCCGCTCGTGCCAGCCGACCGCCCGGTACGTGCCGGACGGGATGCCGTCGATCTGGAAGCGGCCGTGAGAATCGGGCGTGGCGAAGAACGGATGGTCCAGCACCATGATGACGGCGCTCATGTCGGAGTGAATGTGGCAGAACACCTTGACCAGGCCCGGCTTGTCGAAGCGGACCCCCTTCGCCTCCCCCCGGGGATAGCGTCCCAGGTCGAACGAGGCCGCCTTCGACAGGGAGAAGACGTTGTGGAAGATCGGGTCGGAGTTGGGAAACTCCACAATCGAGCCCCGCTGCACGGCCAGGACGTGCGGCAGGAACGTCGAGTTCTCCTGTCGCATCCTGAGCGGCGAAGCGGGAGGGGACGGCACCGCCACGCCGGCAGGGGTCGACTCGAGATAGATCACGACGTTCTGAAGCTCTTCTTCGCGGGTCGGCTGACCGGCCGCCACCGCGGGCTGCACGAAGTCCGTGTAGAGATTGAAGCGCATCTTCCTGGAGGACAGCTCGGGCCCGACCTCGACGGATCCCGACAGGCTGCCACCGCGGCCGGAGGGCCGGTCCGCGTTCCGCACCGGCTCTTCGGCGCGCGCCGGGGCGAAGGACAGTAGAAGAACGGCCGCGGCCGCCCCGATGCGGGACAGCCGGCGAAAGGGTCGAATACCCCGGGACTCGTGCCTGAGCCTGTGCATGCTCCGCCCGTCGAGGGTCAAATCCCTTGGGGAATATAGGTTGGAGGGGGGTCTTTGCAACCTCGGCGGGCGGCGTGCGCCGGGCGATGACGAAAACGTATTCCGGGGTTGCCTGGCGAATCGGATCGGAGTAATTTTCGCCCGACGCTCAATCGCCTTCCGGATTCGACAATCTCGCCGCAGGGGGGTCAAGATGACCAACTGTGCCCGCCGACTGGTTCTCGCCCTTTCCATGACGATGGTCGCAATCGCTCCCCTCCGGGGAGAAGAGTTCGGCCGCCTGCCTCTGAGGTTCGAGGCCAACCGGGGGCAGACGGACCGGGAGGTCCGTTTCCTGTCGCGCGGCCGCCGCCACACCCTGTTTCTGGCGGGGGATGAGCTCGTCCTGGCGCCGGCGGGCAGGCCGGAGGCCGCCGTCCGGATGCGGCTCCTCGGGGCCAGCCAGGCTCGCGCCGTCACCGGCCTCGATCGTCTGCCCGGCGAGAGCCACTACCTGATCGGCAACGATCCGCGGACCTGGACGACACATGTTCCCGGCTACGGCCGCGTGCGCTACCGCGAAGTGTATCCCGGCGTCGACCTGGTCTTCCACGGCGAGCGAGACGAGCTGGAATTCGACTTCGAGATTGCTCCGGGGACCGATCCGGGGGCGATTCGCATGGCCTTCAAGGGAATGGATCGCCTCCACCTGGACCAGACGGGAAGCCTCGTCCTGGCGACGGCTGCCGGCGAGGTCGTGCTGCGGGCTCCCGTCCTGTATCAGGACGCGGACGGCGGGCGTCGCACGGTGGCCGGGCGTTACGTCCTGGGGCGCCGCGGGCGGGTGGGCTTCGAGGTCGGAGAGTACGACCGGGGCCGTCCGCTGGTCATCGACCCGGCGATGATCTATTCGACGTATCTGGGCGGAAGCGGCTACGACACCGCCTTCGGGATCGCCGTCGATTCCGAGGGCAGCGCCTACGTCACCGGCCAGACGAACTCGACCAATTTCCCCGTGGCGAATGCGCGCCAGCCAGTGTATGGAGGTGGGACGAACGACGTCTTCATCGTGAAGCTCGATCCCACAGGCGCCCTGGCCTATTCCACGTACCTCGGGGGGAGCAGCCTCGATCGAGGCAGGGCCATCGAGGTGGACGCGGGCGGAGGCGCCTGGGTGACCGGGGCGACCTATTCCGCGAATTTCCCGGTTGTCAATACGCTCCAGCCCTTCCGGGGCGGTGACGCCTTCGTGGCGCGGATCACACCCGATGGGTCGGCCCTGGCCTTCTCCACGTTTCTGGGCGGGACCGGCACCGACGAGGACGGCCGGGACATCGTCCTCGACGGCCAGGGGAACGCCGTGGTTGCCGGATTGACGAACTCGGCCGACTTTCCAAGGGTCAGCCCCTACCAGGTGAATTACGGCGGTGGATCTCACGATGCCTTCGTCACGCGATTGAATACCTCCGGCACCGCCCTGCTCTATTCGACCTACCTCGGGGGGGCCGGGGATGATGTGGCGAACGGGGTGGCCCTCGATCCGTCCGGGAACGTCTACGTCACGGGGAGCACGACTTCATCCAACTTCCCGCTCGCCGGCGCCTTCCGGTCGAGCCTCGGAGGGTTCGAGGACGCCTTTCTGACGAAGCTCGCTTCGACGGGAAGCAGCCTCGTGTATTCCACCTACCTCGGAGGAGGAAGCTGGGATTCCGGGAACGGGATCGCCGTCGACCAGGGTGGCAGCGCCGTCGTGGTGGGGGAGACCGGCTCCGACGACTTTCCAGTCGTGACTCCGGTCGATCCAATCCGCGGCTCCGCCAACGAAGGCTTCGTCGCCCGGTTCAACTCCGCCGGATCGGGGCTTCTGTTCTCCACGTTTCTCGGCGGGACCGGCGTCGACCGCGCGCAGGGAGTGGCGCTCGATGCAGCCGGCAATATCCTCGTGACGGGCGACACGATCGCGACCGACTTCCCGGTCGCCAATGCCCTGCAAGCGACGAATGCGGGAGCTTCGGACGCCTTCGTCACCGTCCTGAACCCCGCCGGATCCGCGTTCCTCTTCTCCACGTACCTGGGCGGAAGCGGGGACGAAAACTGCTGCGCCGACATCGCCGTGAACGATTCCGGCGACGCGTTCGTGACGGGGATGACCACGTCGCTGGATTTCCCGGCCGTCGTCCCGGTGCAGGCCGGCAACGCCGGCGGTTCGGATGTGTTCGTGACGCGGATGTCCGTCGGGTCCCCCTCCCCCTTGGCGCCCCTGGAGGTCATGGTGGAGGAGCTTGGACTGGAATGGACCCCTGTCGCCAACGCGACCGGGTACGACGTCGTGCGCGGAGATCTCGGCACGCTCCTCGGGACGCGCGGGGATTTCAGCGCCGCGACCGCCCAATGCCTGGCGAACGACTATGCGCCCACCGCGCTCCTCTATACGGCCGTCCCCTCCCGCGGCCAGGCTTCATGGTTCCTGGTGCGCTGGGTCACCCCCTCGCAGGTCGGCACTTACGATCTGGACGGCCCGGGACAGGTCGGCTTGCGGGACGCCGAGATCGAAGCCTCGCCCTTCGCCTGCCCGCCGGCGCTTCGTCCCCACCTTCCGAT
Organism: Candidatus Polarisedimenticolia bacterium; assembly: GCA_036001465.1. Classification (NCBI taxonomy): domain Bacteria; kingdom Pseudomonadati; phylum Acidobacteriota; class Candidatus Polarisedimenticolia; species Candidatus Polarisedimenticolia bacterium. Next base: position 65,009 of record DASYUH010000032.1, on the reverse strand, counting down.
CGTCATCAACGGGAATGGAGACTTCACCGTGGCGAACGGCGTGATTCGGGGCACGGGGACCCCGGAGAATCCGTACCTCATCGCGTACTGGGACATCGCGGGTCCCCCGTCAGGGGCCGGGATCTCGATCACCGGCACGAGCGCCCACTTTGTCATCCGCGGCGTCAAGGTCCATGGCGGCCACTACGGCGTCCACCTCCAATTCGTGTCGAATGGCCGGATCGAGGGGACCACGGCGACGAACAACACGCACGGCATCCGGATCTTTTCGGGCAGCGACATCGCGGTCGAGGACAGCGTCTCGTCCTTCAACGCGCAGGGATCGGGGCTCGACGTGCTCGGGGCCGCGAGGGTCCTCGTGAGAGGCAACACCCTGGCGGGGAACCTGGTCGGGATCAACCTCGACGGCTCCTCTTCGACCCTGGTCCATCACAACAACATCCTGAACAACTCCCTGCAGGCGATCGATCAGCGGGGCGGACCGAACGCCTGGGATCACGGTTACCCGGACGGCGGGAACTACTGGACGAACTACCAGGGCGTCGACCAGTGCGGCGGTCCGAATCAGGACCAGTGCTCCGCGCCGGACGGCTTCGGGGACACGCCGTACGTGATCGGTCCCGACAACAACTCCGATCGATATCCCTTGATGATCCTCCCCGGCTCCGAGTTCGACACGGTTCCGCCGACCGTCGTGATCACCTCGCCGCCGCACGGTGCCGTGTTCACGACGGTGCCGATCATTGTCCGGGGCGCCGCTTACGACACGGGGAGCGGCGTCCGGCGGGCGGAAGTTCGCGTCAACGGCGGGCCGTGGGTCGTGGCCACCGGGACGTCTCCATGGAGCCTGTCGGTCGGGCTGGACCTCGGTCCCAACCTGATCGAGGCCCGGTCATTCGACCACGCGGGGAATATCTCGCCGGTCGACTCGGTCACCGTCAGCTACCAGAATCTGCCCCTGGAGACCGCAATTCAGACCGACAAGGCGACGTATGGAAGGGGTGAGCAGGTCCAGATCGTCCTCTCCCTGACGAACCGGGGAGCCGACCCGTTGACCCTTCACTTTTCGTCGGGATGCGAAGCCTTCTTCACCGTGGCAGACGACGCCGGGGCCATCGTCTACGACTTCCGACAGCACGTCGGATGCCCGGGCATCATCACCCAGAGAACCATCCAGCCGAACGAGACAGTCATCTATCGTTTCGGCTGGAACCAGGTCGACGATTCAGGGGCGGCGGTCCCGGCCCCGGCGAACTACCTGATCCGGGGTTTCCTGGTCAGCCAGGAGCCGGTGCCGGACGCCTTCACGACGATCTCGCTCACCCAGCAGGCTCCCGCGCTGGTCACCGTGGCTCAAACGAACAAGCCGGACTACGTTCCCGGGGAACGAGTGTTGATCACGCTCCGGCTCACGAACCAGAGTGCCAGTCCCGTGACCCTGAACTTTCCGTCGAGCTGCGAGGCGTTCTTCGCCGTGATGGACGCGTCGGGTGCCGTGGTATACGACGACCTCCAGCATGCCATCTGCTTCTTCGTCCTGACCCAGAGAACCGTGCGGCCGGCGGAGACGGTGACCTACAGTTTCGAGTGGCACCAGACCAGCAATTCCGGCCAGCAGGTCCCGGCTCCGGCCACCTATCGCATCCGGGGCTACCTGGACAGCGCAGAGCCGGTGCCGGACGCGTTCACGACCATCGCCGTCGGACCGTGAGCGGCCGCGGCGGTCACGACGTAGCGCAGGCGTGACCGCAGGAGGCCCCCGAACGGGTAGCAGGTCACAAGCGTCAGCCGGTCCTCGGGCGTTTCCGCCATCACCGTGACGTCGGTCGCGGTGACGACCCGGATGCCGTCGACGAGGTAGTCCCGGACACCGTCCGACGTGCGCAGGCGGAGCCCGTCCCCCGGCCGCAGGTCCCTGAGAAAAGCAAACCCCCGATCGCGATGGCCTGCGAGGACCGAATGACCGTGGGCGTTCGGTGATGCCGTGCCGTCCACGTGGCCGGCCCCGAACGCCAGGGATTCCCCGGTCGCTCCCCGGAGAACGGCGCGCCGCACGCCCAGACGCTCCACCTCCATTACGGCGATCGGGTGCATGTCGGCCCAGGGCCACGGCCGGTGCGGCCGGCCGTCCCGGAGATGAGCCTCGAGGGCCCGATCGATCAGGCACGAGGCGATGGCCGCCTTGGCTTCGAGATAGCCGCGCCGTCCGAGAAGCAGCCCCCCGGGAACGAGAAGCAGCAGCGCCGTCAGAACGAGCCCCGCGCGGCGCGTCATGTCACCGCCCGTCCGGACGCCCGTCCGGCGCGATCACGCCGGCCTCCGGGCGCCGATGAAAAAGAGACTTCCGAAAAGGACCAGCAGCAGGCCGGCCATAAGCAGGAACGGTTCATCCGTCCCTCCCTGCGGCAGCTCACCCGCGGGGGTCGAGCCGAAAGGGAGGGCCGACGCGACCCGGACCGGAACCGTGTCTCCGGTCACGGTGGGAAACTCCTCCACCGCCACCAGGCTGGTGTAGCGCGTCACGATGCCGAACGGAATTGACACGCCGATGACTGCCCGGCGCACCGACTCCGGATCGGCGTTCTCGTGGAGAGTGTCCATGAGCGACTCGACCCGGGCGCGGGCCCAGCGGGTGGCCACGCCATCCCCCGTGCCGGCATCTTCCGCCCGCAGATCGAAGGACACGGGACCCTCGAGAGTCCGCCCGTGGAGGGTCACCCGGCGCACCGACCCACCGCCGCCGATCCGGGCCGAGACATAGAGCGGCTCGCCGGCATGCAGGTCGGGCAGGGGGGAGGGGTAGGCGTCGGGAGACTCGACCCCGTCCCACTCGAGCGTGAGGCCGGTCATCACCGGCCGGTCGAGGCGCGCCAGGAACGCCTCGACCCGGTTTTCCGCGGAGGCGGAGCTGGAGATGAACTCGCACGTCCCGCGCCCCTCGGCCGCCATCTTGCGCATCAGGTAGCGGTTCGGGGCCGAGCCGATCCCGAGCGCGTGCAGGCGGGCCTGGCCGAGGCGGGCGCGCACGTCGCGCAGGATGGCGTCCTCGTTGTCCACCGCGCCGTCGGTCAGGAAGATCAGACGTTGCACCCGGTCGTCGAGGGGCGTCCCGAGCTTCGCCAGGGCACGATCCAGGGCGACGTCGATCCGGGTGCCGCCGTCCGCCCTCAGGTCCCGCACGAAGCGCCGCGCCTCCTCGAGATCGGGCCCGCCCGCGGGCACGAACGCCGGACGGAACTCGCGCACGTCCTGGTTGAACGTCAGGATGTCGAACGTGTCGCCGGGACGCAGTCGATCGAGCGCCGCCAGGAGGGCGGTCCGCGCCTGCTGGATGGAGGGGCCGTCCATCGACCCGGACACGTCGAGCACGAACAGGGTCTCGGTCGGCAGCCCGCGCCCGGCGCCCATGCCCTCGACGGGAGGCAGGAGCATCATCAGCATGTATTTCCCGTCCTCCCGGTCCTCCGTGAACAGGGCCGCGAGCGGCGCCGGGCCGAGAAACGGCCTCCAGCTCAGGAGAAAGTCACGGTCGGCCGCGACCGTCTCTCCCGACGGCTTCGCCACCAGGACGCCGCCGTCCCACCAGGTCTCGAGAGCGTGCGATTCGCTTTCGACCTTCCGGAGCTGGACGCCGGCGTCCAGGCGGACGACGATCCGGGCCCGCGGAAGGCTCGCAGAGCCCCGGCGGACGCACGGGGAGGTCACGCGGGCGCCGTCCGCCGCCCCCCCGGTCGAGAACCGGGGCGTGAACGTCAGCGGGAACGACAGGCCGAATGTCCCATCGTCGTAGGAAGCCTCCTCCAGGTATTCGAGCCTGACCTCGACCGTCTCTCCCGGGTTGATGCCTGCTGCCGACGTGGTGAACAGGTTCGGCCGCTCCTGGTCGAGCAGGGCCGCCTTCCGCCCTTCCTGGCGAGCCTTGTCGTAGGTCTTCCTGGCCTCCTCCCGCTCCTTGATGACCGACACGATGCGCCGCGGCCCGATGCGCATCTCCATGTGGCTCACCGCCGCCCGCTCCGGGAGCGGGAAGACGTACAGGCACTCGATGACTTCCGAGGTGGGGTTCCTGAACGACTGCGTCACGGTCCCGTGGACCAGGATGCCGGTCACCTCCAGATCGACGGCGATGTCGAGCACCGGCAGGCTGACGAGCCCGCCTGGGCTCTTCCAGAGCAACTCGCCGGTCCCGGGGCGGTCGGTCTCCTGCGCCAGCGCCGGGACCAGCACGTTCCAGATGAGCGCCAGGAGAATCAGGGTCTTCAGAAGCGTCTTGAGCATGCGCGTCTCCTCCTCGGTGGACACCGGAAGGAAGGCAATCCCGGTGCCAGCGGGGAAATGCCCGGAAGACTCCGGTTGCCGCGGAGGACCGGAAGGCTGGGCGTGTCCGTCCGGGCACGATCCGTGTCGATCGAGCGACGGAGCGTGGCCGCGGGGCGGAGCTTCTACCGGGGCTGGTCCGCTGGGAGCCAGCCGTAGGCGGCGAGGAAGCGCAGGAGCCGCGGGTCGTCGGCGGACAGCGGGGGGATCCAGGTGCCGACGAGAGTGCGCTTCCACCAGGCCCCGCCGGGGTCGCCGAGGGGCGCGAACTCGTAGCGGTAGTACTGGGCGCGGATATAGCGTGGCGGCGCATCGGGGAAAGGATCGTTCGCCAGGAGGCTCAGGGTTCCCCGGTCGTTGTGCAGGAGCTTCCAGATCAGGTGGAGCGTCCAGGGATAGCGCTCCGGGCTGGACATCGCGGCAAACCAGATCTGCCAGTCGAGGCGCGGCTGGTAGGGGGCGATGACGCACGGCCGCCGCAATGTGTCCCCCGGCTTGCACCAGAATTCGTACTCCCGCCACACGGTGCCGTCCCCCGGCGCCGAATCGGTGGTCCCCTCGAAGACGATCTCGTGGCGCTGCTTGCCGACGCTGCCGAAGGCGCCGTAGGTGTTCACCAGCTGGAGGCGGTTGAAGGAGGTGTTCATCGCCTGCCGGCTGGACATCAGGTTGCGGACGGGGTAGTAGCTCAGGAGCGCCACCAGGGCGACCATCACCCACGCGGCGATTCGCTGCGCCCGGGACTCCTCGGCCCCCTCGGAGGCGGCCCGGGCGCGGGCGACCAAGCGGCGCGGCAGGACCCGCCCGAGGAGCGAGTCGTCCAGGCAGGCGATCATCGGCACGATGGTCAGGTAGTTGAGGAACGACAGGTTGCCGCTCAGGATCAGGATCACCTGGAAGGCGATCATCAGCGTCCCCGCGAGGTGGCGCGCCGAGCGCGGGGCGAACGAGAACCAGGGGAGGACGAGCTCGCAGAAGTGATTGAAGAGGGCGCCCCCCTTGTGGAACCACCGCGGCATGAAATGCAGGTAGGGGCTCAGCGGGTTCGGGATCGGCTGGGTCTCGTAGTGGTAGATCAGGCAGGTCAGGTCACGCCAGCAGGCATCGCCGCGGATCTTGATGAGCCCGGCTCCGAGCATGATCCGGAAGGCCAGCCAGCGGAACAGCCAGATGATCGGCGTCGGCGTCGGCCGGCGCGGAAACGGCCGCGGGTCGACCAGGGGGACCAGGAAGGCCGCCAAAAACCCGGTCTCGAGGAGCTGGATCTCCCAACCGTAGCCGTACCAGTCCTGCCCGATGTGCACGAACGACATGTAAATCGCCCACAGCACCAGCAGCAGGATCGAGTTGGCGAAGCCAAGGAGGAGCAGGAGCGACAGGACGACCCCCGCCCACGCCGCGGCCGCCAGGGTCGCGTCCGACCCGTCGATCCAGAACAGGCTGGGAAGCTGCAGGAAGCCCTCCATGGGGGAGCCGAAATGCTTCCCGGCGCGATCGAGAAAGAGCGGGACCGGGAGGAGCCCGTGACTCCCGAGGAGCGGCAGCACCTGGGTGGCCAGGGACAGGAAGGCGAAGAAGTAGACGAGCCCCAGGAGGCGCAGGAGGACGAAGCGCGTCAGCCAGTATGAAGGCGCGGGAGTGGCTTCAAGCTGTTGAGGGGCCTGGGGAGAGGCGTCCACGGCGCCGCCCATCTTAGGGGGGCAATCCCCGCAGGGTCAATCCGCCGCGCCGCGGGCCGGCCGCGGGGGCCCCGGCGCCCGACGCTCAGCGCGGGCGGATGATCCCGACGTCGTGCTCGATGACGATGGTGGTGCCGTACGGGCGGGAGAGACGCTGCAGGCGCTCGAGGATGGCGCGGCCGGCCGCGGGGGAAGCGAGGCGCGGGACGCCGCTCTTCGTGAGACGCATGCCGTACCCCAGATCGACCGGGTGGAGCCGCACTTCGGCCAGCTCCCCCTTCTCGAAGCGGCTGACGGCGATCACGGTCTGGAAGACCAGCTCGTCATCGAATCCCGCGGCATTCAGAAGGGCGGTGAGGTCGGCATCGGTCGCCCGGGCCGGATCGCCGAACGCGGTCGTCAGGAGAACGCGGCTCCGCTCATAGAGGTTCGCCGGCATCGGCTCCTGCATGTCGCTCCAGAAGAAGTTGGCGAGGCCGTAGAAGATCGGCCTGCGCTTGTAGATCTCGATCGGTCCGAGCGCGTGCACGCCGTGGCCGATGAAGGCATCGGCCCCGGCGTCGATGGCGGCGTGGGCGAGGTCCGGCAGGAAATCGCCGGGCTCGGCGCACCCGGCCCCCTCCTCGTGGGCGTGGATCGTTGCGATGAGGAAGTCGGAATGCTGCTTCCCCTGCCGGATGCTCTTGAGATTCTCCTCGCGGTCGATCGGATCCACCTGGTGGCGCACGCCGGGGCGCTCCCCGACGACGAAGCGAGCATCGAAGAGATCGAGCTCGCGGGGCGGCGCGGCCGGGTTCGCCGCCCCCTCCGCTCCCCCCGCCGCGCGTTCGCCGCGCGGCGGCCCGCACTCGCGGCGCGGCGACTCCATCCCCTCCTTGATCGCCGCCAGGGCCTGCATCATCCCGGCCGTCACGACGTTGAGCCGCGTGGTCCGGAGCGCGTTGACCCCCGGCCGGCCCGGCGCCTGGCCGCCGGGCGGCAGCGCATCGCTCATCGGCGTGTAGCTCGAGGCCATCGACACGAGACCAATCCGCCCCTGCCCCGTCTCGAGGTAGCGCGGGGCGCGCGCCAGGGCGCGGCTCTCGCCGGTCCCCGCGTGCACCAGGCCGGCCTCGTCGAGGTGCCGGGTGGTCTCCCGCATCCCCTCGATGCCCCAGTCGAGCGCGTGATTGTTGGCGCGCGACAGGAGATCGAACCCCAGCTTCTTGAGGTCCGAGGCCACCTCCGGCGTCGAGACCAGGGCCCAGTCGTCGACCGCCCCGTACGGGTATCCCTTGAACCCCCGGATGTCGATGGCCGAGCCCTCGAAATTGCCGAAGGTCGCGGAGGCGTCGCGCAGGATCCGGACGACGGCGGCCAGCCCGCGGTCACTCTCCATCATCGGCGAGACCGGGCGGGAGATGATGCAGTCGCCGACCGCGGCCAGGGTGAATCCGTCCGCGATGTCGGTCAGAAGCTCGCGCTCGGGCGGCCGCCGGGGATCGAAGAGGCGGGCGGACTCCCCCGCGTCGGCGGCCGCGGCGCCGGCCAAGATCCACGCCAGGACGGCGATCGGAACTCCGAGCGGGCGGCTCACTCCTCGTGCTCCGGATAGGTCGCGTGCTGCGGCAGGCCGTCCCGGATCTCGTACCAGGGCACCTTGCTCCGCACGAAGATGTGGGTCGCCGCGACCTGCTCGAGGCGGGTGTCGAGCGTGGCGGCGGTCACGTAGACCGAGTCCGGCTCGCTGGTGATCGTGCCCGAGACGTTCGAGCCGCAGCGGCCGCAGAAGCTCCGTCTCGTCCCGGTCTTCGCCTCGTAGGTCACGAGCAGATCGTCGCCGCTGATCATTTCGAAGTTTCCGCGGTCCACCTGGACCGACGTCGAGAAGACCGCGCCGTGGCTCTTGCGGCAGTCGATGCAATGGCAGTGCCACATCTCGCCCGGCCGGCCGGCGATGCGGTAGCGGACGCCGCCGCACAGGCAGGATCCCTCGAAGACCTGGTCGCGTGCAGTCATAGGACCTCCTCGTCCCGCGGGTCGACCCGCCCGTTCAGGCCGTTCGCACCCCGCCTCGTCGTGCGTCCTTGAGAATCTCGCGGGCCGCATTTCTCCCGGGCGCCCCCATGACGCCCCCCCCGGGATGGGTGCCGGAGCCGCACATATAAAGGTTACGGACCGGCGTCCGGTACCGGGCCCAGCCCCACAGCGGCCGCATGGAGAAGAGCTGGTCGAGGGCCATGTCGCCGTGGCAGATGTTCCCTCCGGTCAGGCCGTAGATCTCCTCGAGATCCAGGGGCGTCAGGACCTGCCGGTGGAGGACCGCGCGGCGCATGTTCGGGGCGTACAGGGCCAGGGTGTCGACGGCGAGCTCCCCCAGCTCCTCCCGCCTCGATCGCCAGTCTCCCTCCGCCGGCTTGTACGGCACGAACTTCAGCGAAATCGACATGACGTGCCGGCCGGGCGGCGCGAGCGAGTCATCGACGGTCGACGGAATCGTGACCTCGAGGTACGGCCGCCGCGAGGGGCGCCCGGTGCGATAGTCCTCGAAGGCGTCCTCCAGGTACAGGGGCGCCGCGCCGGCCACCTGGATGCTGCCGCGCAGGTGCGGGCCGTCTCCCGGCAGCGCCGTGAAATCGGGGGCCTCCGAGAGGGCCAGGTTGATCTTGGCCGAGTTGCCGTTGCAGCGGAGGTTCTCGATGCCGCGCGCGAAATCGTCGGGGAGGTCGGAGCGCTCCATGAGCCGGAGGAAAGTCCGCTTCGGGTCGGCATTGGAGACGACGGCCCGCCCCCGGACCTCCTCCCCCCCTTCGAGAACCACGCCCCGGGCCGCACCGTCCTTCACCAGGATCCGCGACACCGCCGCGCCGGTCCGGATGACGGCCCCGCGGGATCGGGCGCTCGCGGCCAGCGCCTCGGCGACTCCCCCCATCCCGCCGCGCACGAAGCCCCACGCGCCGGCCGTCCCGTTCACCTCCCCCAGGTAATAGTGCAGGAAGACGAAGGCGGTCCCGGGGGTGCGCGGGCTCCCGTAGGTCCCGATCGTCCCGGTGGCGGCCATGCTGGCCTTCAGCTCGTCCGACTCGAACCATTCGTCGAGAAGCGCCGCGCAGCTCATCGTCATCGTCTTGATCAGGAGCGCCTGCTCCGCACGCGGCAGCTTCCTGAACCCGTTCCCGAGCTTCAGGAGGCCGAGGAGATCGGAGATCCCCGCAGCGGAGGGATCGGGCGGGGGCGCCGAGAGGGTCGGCCGGATGAAATCGGCCAGGCGGGCGATCGCCGAATCGAATGCCGGGTAGGCCGCGGCATCCTTCTTCGAGAACCGGGCGATCTGCTCGACGTCCTCCCTCCGGCCGAGCCCCGTGAGCAGGGACCGGCCGTCCGGAAACGGCGTGAACGTGGTGCGGCAGGGGAAGACCTCGAGGCCGTGCTCATTCAGGCGGAGATCGCGGATGATCTCCGGGCGCAGGAGCGACAGGACGTACGACGTCGTCGAGAATCGATAGCCCGGGACGATCTCTTCGGTGACGCACGCCCCGCCGACGATGGGCCGGCGCTCGAGGACCAGCGTCTTCAGGCCGCCCGCCGCGAGATACGCCGCGGTGACGAGCCCGTTGTGGCCGCCGCCGACCACGATGACGTCGTGTGTCTCGCTCACGGATCTCCACCAGGGTGATCGGGGGAGGGGAGAGGCTACGCCTTAGGCGCGCCTCCGGTCAAGGAACCGCCCTGAGCCGGGCCCGCCGCGTCTCCGTCCAGCCAGAGCGATCGGCCGGTCAGATCGCGATGATCCATTCCGGCGGCGCGGTCGAGCAGTCGCAGCCGTTCGGGGAGATCGACCTGGAAGCGCCAGAGATCGGCGCGGCCGCCGGCGGCGAGGAAGGCGTCGACCCAGGCGTCCCACCAGGGGAAGGGGCGGCGGGCGATCGGCTCGACGACGAGAATACGCGCCTGGCGCCGGGCGGCTGCGAGCAGCCTCTCCAGGAGCCGCCCGCGCGTTTCTTCGTCGAGCTCGTTGACCGTGAAGGCCGCGACGATCCCGCCGCGTCGGCCCGGAAGCACGGCCTTGCCGAGGTCGGCGCGGATCGCCCGTCCACGCACTCCCAGGACGCCGTAGTTCCAGCGGGCCTCGTCCACGGCCCAGCCGCTGCGCTCGACGCCGGTCACCCGGCATGGGCCGGCCGCGAGCGTGGCCCAGGCCGCGCCGGCGGCGCCGGTGCCGCACCCGAGATCGGAGATGACCCGGGGCGCCGGGTCGGCCGCGCGCAGGGCGCGCGCAACCTCCCGCACGAGCAGGAAGTGCAGCGGAGCATAGAACAGCGCGAAGGCGGCCCGCTTCCCGGCCCCCTCCAGGGCCGTCCCGGCGGCGAGGCCCCGCGGCCGCTCCACGTACAGCAGCGACAGCGCCTGGAGACCGCGTCGCACCTCGGCGAAAGTCAGCCGCGACAGCTGGCGGGACTCGAGAGCCGCGAACCAGGATCGGAACAGATCGTCGGCCGGGATCACGCCTGCGGAGGGACCGGGTGCATCCGGCGGCGGCCGGTCGTCTCCGCGTTCAGAGGGGATCGGCGGGGCGGGCGCCGGCCACCTGCGGCAGCCGGGCGAAACCGGGCTTGCCGCGGGAGAGAGAGTCGTCCACGGCGGCACCTTCCATCCCGACGGCCTTGGTCCCCTTCCGCTTGATGGCGTGCGCCGTCTTGTTCATGCCGTAGCGGCTGACCATGTAATTGCGGATGAAGTGCGAGGACGCCTGGACCAGCTCGTACGACGGCCCGCGGTAGCGACGGAGGATCCCCTTGAGCGAGTAGGCCTCGCGGAGGAAGTAGTAGTACCCCTCCTGCAGCTGGTCGACCGTCATTCCCTTGGGACGTATCAGGACGTGGGCGCCGTCGAACAGCGGCCAGTTGTAATCCATGGCCACGTCCGAACTCGGAGGGCAATGCGCCCAGGGCAGAAAGTCGTTTCCGGCGACCGCGTCCTTGAAGGTCCCGGTACCGGGGTAGGGCTGAATGATGTTGGCGACGAGGAAATCGATCCCGGTCTGGTAGATGAACTCGAGGGTCCGATCGAAGCACGAAGGGTCGTCCCCGTCCAGCCCGAAGACGAACGCCCCCATGACGTTGATCCCGGCATCGTGCACGCGCTTGACCATCTCGTGCATCGACCGGGTGTCGTTGGACCACTTGTCGAGGCCATCGATGGCGGTCTGGCTGACCGACTCGATCCCCAGGAAGAGATCGTGGCAGCCGCTCTCGCGGGCGAGCTGGAGGAGCTCCGGCTTCTCCGCGAGGTCGATCGTCAGCTCCGCCGCCCACGGCCGCCCGAGAGGGCGGATCGCCTCGCACAGCGCCCGGAACGATCCGGCGGCGTTGTAGAGATTGTCGTCCCAGAAGAAGAACTTCTCGCTGTATCCGGGGCCGATCAGGGAAATCAGCCGATCGCCGAAATGGCGCCCGAAGACGGGAGTCTTGACCAGCATCTTGAGGAACGAGTTGTACGGGCCGGGGCCGATCCGGTCGATCGTCTCCCGCGTGTACCTCGGGCCCTGGCTCCTGACCTCGTCCGCCACGTCGGCCACGTCGCGGTTCCTCACGGTCGGGCCGTTGGTCAGGAAGACCGCGCAGAAGTGGCAATCGAGCTTGCATCCCCGGGCGAAGGTCGTGGAGGCGACGATCTGGTGCGGCCTGTTCCTGAGCGTGTCCCAGATCCCCATGTCGAGGGCGAGCGTCCCGCGCTCGCGGATGCGGTCGAAGGCTGCGCGGTACACCGGCTGCACGGGCCGGTCCTCCTGGATGTCCTTGAGGAGGACGGAGGCGGCCCATTCCCCCTCGCCGGTGACGGCGACGTCGACGTGCCCGCGTCGCGTCCCTTCGTCGGGCAGCGCCGAGGCGTGGGGTCCGCCGAAGACGACCGTGAGGCGCTTGCCTGCGAGGGCGTAGGCGGCCCGCGCCTCGCGCGCCCGCCGGTACGCCTCGCGCGCCGAGTTCGTGTAGGCCGTGACGAACAGGACGTCGTGATCGCCGCGCTTCAGATCCACCTTGTCCCGCAGGATCTCCTCGAACGATGTCGGACCTTCAATCTTGTCGTGCTGCACCACGATCCGCGTGGAGGGCGGAAGGGAGCCGTTCTTGCGCAGGAACCCGATCAGGTAGGGAAAGCCGATGCCGGGGCTCCGCACGAACGGGCCGATCGATCGCTCGAGCCGGCCCAGCAGTCCTTTTTTTCTGATCGGCTCGTCGACGACGTAGGAATCGCGCGGCGTGAGGCAGATGAGGTTGCCGATCGTCGACATGCGTGACCGCCTCGAGGTTGCCGTGCGGAGAAAAGCCGGGAATCACGCGAACAGCGAAACTGTATCGCGTGGCGTGGTCGAAAGCAACAGGGTCGAGCCTCCAATCTTTTCTCATTGACGCGGGAAGGAGGGGAGAGTAGGATCGCTCCGCACGCCCAGAATCCATGTTTCCGCAACCCAGTCACGACGTGCCGCAGGGTGCTTCGCAGACGATTGGTTCCCATCCACAAAGTAGAGGAGAAAGCACATGGCAAGAGGCAAGGTGAAGTGGTTCAACGACGCGAAAGGCTTTGGCTTCATCACTCCGGACGACGGCTCCAAGGACGTCTTCGTCCACCATTCCGCAATCTCGATGCCCGGATTCAAGAGCCTCTCCGAGGGGCAGGCCGTGGAGTTCGACATCACCCAGGGGCAGAAGGGTCCGGCCGCGGCCAACGTCCGCCCCGTCTAGTTCCGACATGGCCCTGAAACTCTTTGTCGGGAATCTCTCCTTCGAGACATCGGACGAGGATCTCAAAGAAGCGTTCGCGAACGCCGGCACCTGTGTGACGGCCTCGGTGATCAAGGACCGCCTCACGGGCCGGTCGCGCGGCTTCGGCTTCGTCGAAATGAGCTCGGACGAAGAGGCCAAGCGCGCGATCGCCGAGCTCAACGGCCGGGACCTCAAGGGCCGCGCGATCAGCGTCAACGAGGCGCGCGAACGATCCGAGAGCAGGGGCCCCCGGCTTCCCGGTGGTCCGCGCTCCTTCGGGGACAACGCGCCGCCGGCGGGCCCACGCTTCCGGAAGGATGGGGGCAGCCGGCGCGGCCTGAGAGCGAGAAAGCGCAGCCTGTGAAAGAGGGGATCGAATCTTGGCGAGACGAACCCGTTCGACCTTCAAGAAACGTCAGAAGGAAATAGCGCGGCAGCAGAAACAACAGGACAAGGCGGCCCGCCGCCTCCAGAAGAAGCAGGAGCGTCCGGAAGACACTCCGCTGGCCCCGGGCGAAGATCCGGACATTGCCGGCATCCGACCCGGCCCCCAGCCGCGGCAGGATGACGATTTCCCGGAATAAATAAAGGAAGACCGAGAAGCCTTTCCCGGCGCCACTCGCATGCAGGCGATGGTCGTTCGCACTCCGCAATCGCCGCTTCTCCTCGAGGAGCGCGGCCGGCCCGATCCAGGGCGGGGTCAGGTCCGCATCAGGGTCCGTGCCTGCGGCGTGTGCCACAGCGATCAACTGGTCACCCACGGTCTCTGGCCCGGCCTTCAGCTGCCGCGCGTCCCGGGCCACGAGGTGGCCGGCGTGGTGGACGCCCTGGGCGCGGGCGCCGAGCGGTTCCGCGTCGGTGACCGGGTCGGGCTGGGCTGGCACGGAGGGCACGACGGAACCTGCGACGTCTGCCTGACCGGGCGGTTCATCCACTGCAGGAACGCGCGGATCACGGGAATCTCCTTCGACGGTGGCTATCAGGACCATCTCCTCGCGCCCGAAGTCGCCTTGGCGCGAATCCCCGAGGGGCTGGACTTCGCCGAGGCCGCCCCGCTCCTCTGCGCCGGCGTGACGACCTTCAACGCGCTGCGCCATTCAGGCGCGAGACCGGGCGACCTCGTCGCCGTCCACGGCCTCGGCGGCCTCGGCCATCTGGGCCTGCAGTACGCCCGCGCCATGGGCTTCGAGGTGGTGGCCATCTCCCGGGGGACCGGCAAGGAAGAGTTCGCCCGCAAGCTGGGCGCCCATCACTACGTGGACTCGACCCGGCCGGACTTCGCCGCCACGATGGCGAAGCTCGGCGGGGCCAGGGTGATCCTCGCCACCGCGCCGCACGCCGGATCGATCTCGGCGCTCGTGCCCGGTCTCGGCCTCGAAGGGTGCCTCCTGATCGTCGCGGCGCCGTTCGAGCCGATCCAGGTCGGCGTGATCGACCTGCTCTCCCGCGACGCCCGGATCCAGGGCTGGTCCTCCGGGACGGCGTCCGACTCGACCGACGCCATGGCGTTCGCGGTGAAGCGCGGCGTCCGCCCGATGATCGAAAAATTCCCGCTGAAGGACGCCGGCCGCGCCCTCGACGCGATGACCAGGGGAACGGTGCGCTTCCGGGCCGTCCTGGAAACGGCGCAAGGTTAAGCTCACACGCCCTCGTCGTCTTGCCGGGTGAACCGCCCCAGCCGGCCTGCACTCGGATCTCTGCGCTCACCTCTCATGGGAGCCACGAAACGGGCCACGTCGGAGAGCGTCCGCAAGCACTGTGGGCTCGCGAAGCTTGGGCCTTGACTAAGGCTGGTCGAGGAGGGTTGAACTGAAGCTGTGAATTCCCGGGGCTCCTCGTCTGGACTGTCCACCGCAGAAAACCTATCTTGAAGGGGGCCGCACGGTGCGGCCGCCGAGTGGCGAGTCGAATCGAGAGTCACGATGGAGGGTACGATGCATCAGAATGCAGCCAGTCCGATCGCGCGCTGGTCCATCCGGCGCTGGTTCCTCGCCGTCGCCGTCACGGCGGCGGTCATCCTGAGCGCCCAGGCGTTTTTCGGCAGCGGCCTGTACGCCCAGAAGGCGCAGGCCGACTTCAAGGACAAGCTTCGCTGGGCGTCCGAGACCGGCGATGCCGCGGTCGCCTGCAGCGCCGATGGAAAGTACGTTTATGTTGCCGGCGGCGAGGGGATCCTGGTGTCCGACAACTTCGGGAAGACCGGCTCCTGGACCCTCGTGCTCAAGGGGAAGTAAGGGAACTCTCCCGAATTGGCTTGACTTGTCGCGGTCTGGCAGACTATCGTGAATGGGAACGATTACAGCCCATACAACGAACGACCTGTGTCAGTCGCCGCTGCACTTGGGGTTCGGGCGGCCGAAGGGACATTCTCATGCTGGAACTTCTGATCGACGAGCCGATCTTCATCGGATTCAAGGCCTCCAGCGGGATGCGCAGGCTGCTCGAGACCCTGGGCGTTGCCGACCAGAAATACGTCTCCAGCGATGATTCGACCTTCCTGCGGCTCTGCCGGATCGGCGAGGACCTCTACGTGGGGAAGGTCATCCACGATGCCCTGGGCACCGATCAGGTCGATGACATCCGCCGCAACATCCTGAGCATCCTGCGCAAGCTCGGCCCCGTCGTGCCGCTGCCGACCACCCTGAGGATCTTCGCCTGCAAGGCCGTCAGCGAATCGGATGCCCCGGCGGACGGTGAGTTCGCGTCGTCCCGCTCGGCGCGAGAGATGCCGATCATCTATTCGTCCCGCTGACAGGATTCACGGCAGAACGGCATCCCGGCCGGGCTCGGCCCCCAAGATGGTCTGCCAGCTCCCCACGAGGCAGGTCCCCCCGGGTCGGACCAGATAGTAGAAGCCGGAGCCGGCAGCGGGCGAGGTCGCGTCCGTCAGGGACGTCGCGTGGGAGAGCTCTCCCACCCGGTCGACCGGATAGCCCGAGACCGAGCCCAGATCACCCCGCACGAACTTCACGTCGGTCGGCACGCTCCACGAGAACGTGGCCGCGTCCGTGGCGAGGATGCTCCCTCCGAACACCACCGGCCCCTGGCCCGGGTTGGCGAGGTCGGGGCAATTGTCACAGGCATTGAGCGCCGCATCGCCGTCGACATCCCACCAGGCCGAGATGTCCAGTGTGGCGGCGGGGTCGAGCGCGCTGACGTTCGATGGATTCCTCAGGCCGTCGAAGTAGTCCGCATCGTCGATGATCCAGAGCGGATCGAGCGGTCGCGGGATGATCCCCAGCGGGAAGCGGGCGTCGAGATAGGCCTGGAACTCCGCATCGGTCATCCCGGCCACGGCGGGGTCCTGAAAATTCGCCTTCATGTGCTGGAAGTCGGAGGCCGACGCCGCCGCGAGCAGGCCCCGGATGTCGGAGAACAGCTCGGAGCCGCCCGGCACACCCGGATCGGTCACGTCGAGCGCGGCCTGGAAGCCGCAGAGGCTCCCGACGGTCTCGTAGTCGCCGGGCTTGAGCTGCGCCATCCAGTCCGGCCGGCCGTAGAGGGGATCTCCGTCGACCACGGTCAGCAGGATGTCCTCCTCGGTGGCCTCGATCGGCGCGCGGAATGCCCGGGCCGGATCGCCGGCGATGATGGCGATATCCGCGACCATCCCCGCGCGCAGGCTGCCGACCTGGCGGCACCAGTTGAGGGCGCGCGCCGGGTTCGTGGTGACCATGTCGACCATGTCGCGGTCGGTCAGGGCACCGGCCCACACGGTCTCGTTGATCAGCGCGAGGCTTTTCAGCGAGGCCAGGAGGTTTTTGTCCCCCGCGGGGCTCCAGTCGGTGCTGAGAGAGACCGGGATGCCTCGCTGCACGGCCCCCGGCACGTCGGCGGTGGCGCCGTAGTACAGGTAGTTGCTGGTCGGCGCGATCACCAGCTTGGCGCCGGCCGCGGCGAGGTCGTCGAGCTCCGACGGGGCGAGCGCCGAGCCGTGGATGATCACCGTCTCCGAGCGCAGCAGGCAGGCGTTCTTCAGCACCGGAAACTCCAGCACGGCGTCCTCGGCGGTGCCTTCGCCGAGATGCACCAGCCAGACGTCGACGCCGCCCGCTTCCATGTCCGCGACGAGAGCGGGCGCCTCCGAGGTCTGGAACGTCGAATCCAGTATGGAGAGGGACCGCTGCCGGATGCGATCGACGCCGAAATTCGCGACATCGACGTTGCGTGCCAGATGCCCGCTGAAACCGGCCGAGAGCGGAAAGCTCCCCTGCTCCGTCGTGGTCCCGGCCGCCAGCGCCTTGACCTCGGCGTACTTCCCGACCTCGGGCAGGAGGTCGTAGTAATTCGCCTCCGTCAGGAGGTCGTGCGGATACCGCACGTTCTGGCGGTATCCGTCCAGGGACGTCCAGTCGGAGACGTCCTGCATCAGGGACGGGACATCCCAGGCGGGGGTCGTGTTGAACGTGATGTGGTCGTGGATGTTCATCAGGCCGGGAAAGATGAGCGCCCCCGTCGCGATGATCGGGGCCCCCGCCGCGTCCGCCGGCAACGGCTCTCCCTCGGCGAGGAGATCCAGAATCCGGTTCCCCTGGAGGTAGAGGGTGCCCGGGAAGACCTGGTCCGCCTCGGGGAGCGTCTCGTCCATGGTCACCAGCGTGCCACGGAGCACGTATCGCCTCGACTGGAGCGCATTGACGCGTCCCGGCGTGCCCCGATCCCCCAGACCGAAGCTCGATCGGGCGACCTCCCAGGAGAGCGGATCCGAGGTGGGGAGCCGGGGACTGACTCTCTCGAGCGATCCTCCCGAGCCGTCCGTGAAGGGGGACCCGGTGTACCCGATGCGATCCTGCTCGACTCCGGTTCGGTCCACCAGGACGACTTCATCGCCGCTGTTCGACAGGTTGAAACCGCTCCACGCGAGATCCGCCGTGAATCCGCCGTTGTGCGCCGCGTCGGCCTGCGCCGCGATGACGAGGAAGCCTCCCGGCTGGACAAGAACCGCGGCGCCGGATGGGATGGTGTAGAAGTCGGAGCCGTCATCGCGCAGCGTCCATCCCTGCAGGTCGACGGGGCTCGGGCCGGAGTTGTAGATCTCCACGTATTCGCCCGACGCATCGAGGACGGCCGCGGGGTTGATCATGAGCTCGTTGATCGCCACCGGTCCGCCGACGCGAAGCTGGAACGGCGGTCCCGGCCGGCAGTCCACTCTCCGGGTCGGAGGGTCGCAGACGCCCCCCGAGCCGCCGGAGTTCATCGGCGTGCCGTCGACGGGCCCGTTCGTCCAGTTGGAAGCGAGGTCGCCGGGCTGGAGCGGGTCGACACGCTGCATCGTCTGGCGCGTCGTGCTGTTCCCGGCATGCCAGGCATTGACGAAATCCTGAAGCCCACCGGTGGCGTCCCTCAAGGAGAGGATCTCACCGGTGTTCTCCAGAGCGCCGGTGAAGATCTGGTCGGCCGCGATGCCCGGCACCGTGTTGTCGTCCGTGCGCTCGAGGAGGAAGTGACCCCCCGCCGGGATGCTGCCGGCCAGGACGATGCTGGGCGTCCCGTCGGCCGCCGTCAGGGTCCATCCGGCGAGGCTGATGGCGGCCGATGTGTTGTTGACGAGCTCGATCCACTCGTCCGTCGCGCTCGTGGTCGTGCCCATCCAGGCGATCTCGTTGAGGGCGACCTGGAGCGAGGGCGTTTCCTGAGCGGCGGCGTCGCCCGCGCAGAAAGGAAGCAGCATCAGGACGACGAGGGGGATGGCGGCGAGAGGGAAATCTACCGCATGCCGGGGGGGCGCGCTCAGCATGTGCCTGCCTTGAAGTCGATTGTGAAGGCGCTAGGTACCCATCTTCGCGCAGGCGAGGAAGGAGTGTCAAGCGAAACGGCTCATCCGTCCGCACCGTCCACGGGGGTGGCCATGTAGCGATCCATCGACATTTGCGGTAACCTCCTTGGCCTCGACACGGAAGGGTCGGTCGTCCTGCACACCCCCAGCATCCGCTGGATGCGCCGGCCGCCGAGGGAGGTGCCACAGTGACACGATCACCCCTGTTTCGATTGGCCGTCGTCGGCGCGCTGATCGTGGCGGGATCGGCTCCCGCCTTCGCCGGCGAGGTGTACGGCAAGGTCACGATGGGAGGCGCCTCGGTCGGCGCCGCCGCCACGGTCGCCGCGAAATGCGGCGAGAGGGCCTACCCGGCGGAGCCCACCGACAAGGCCGGTCGCTACCATTTCATCGTGGGAGAGTTGGGAGCGTGCTCGCTCATCGTCACCTACAAGGGGGCCTCCGCGACCCTCGACATGATCTCGAATGAGGATGCGGTGCAGTACGACATCGCTCTCGAGATGAAGGACGGCAAGCTCGCCGCCCGGCGCAGGTAGGCGGCGGAGCCTCCCGCATGCCCACCGGACCGAAGGATTTCTGGGACAAGGTGGCCGTCGTCCTGCAGCCGCTCGGTGGCCTGCTGACCGCCCTGGCCGTCGCGACGGTCGGCGTCATGGGATCGCAGGTCCTGGAGCGCCGGCAGACGGCCGACACCAACGCCCGCCTGTATTCCGAGCTGATGAGCCGGCGCGAAGAGGCGGAGAGCAGCCTGCGCAAGGACATGTTCGTGTCCATCATCCAGCCGTTCCTGCAGCCGCGGCCGGGCGATCTGGACTCGCGCGTGCTGAACCTCGAGCTGCTGGCGGTCAACTTCCACGACTCACTCAACCTCAAGCCGCTCTTCCTCGACCTGCAGCGCCGCCTGGCCGTCTCGAACCATCCGGACCGCGACACGTACCTGAAGCGCATCAACCGGGTGGCCGGCGAAATCACCGCGAAGCAGCTGTTCGCCCTGGAGGGCCACGGCCAGAGCTTCCGTCGGACGCTCCTGCTCGAGGAGTACGACAAGACCGGGCGCTTCGGCGTGCCCCTGGACGGCGAGTCGATCGACGTCGAGGGCCGGCGCTGCGACGTGAGCCTGCGCGTGCTCGACGTCGATCGACGCCAGCAGCAGCTCCGCCTGCGCCTGGAGGTCCAGTCCCCCGAAACCTCCGCGGATCGGACCGACACCCGCGCGGTCTTCGATGTCGGCTACTTCGACTTCCCGATGATCGACAACACGCGCCTCGCGAACGGACTCCGCTGCGCCGTCACGCTGAGCGCCTTCACCGCCCAGTCCGCCGATCTGATCACGATCTGCTTCCCGGGGGAGTACGCCAGCCTCAAGGATCGTCCCTACTACGACGAGGTGATCCAGCGGCTCCAGAAAGCGACCGAGGGGGCCGTCGACGGAGCACCGCGGAACTGACGCGGGGCCGCCGCGTCACCGGCCCGAGGTGGTCAGTCCGTCCAGTCCGTGCTACTTTGGTTTCCTGACAGTTTGGTGATTTCGCGCCTGGCGCGGCCGATCCGATCAGCCCCCATGAGGGCGCCGTTCCGGCGCGGGACGAAGTGAAGAAAGGAGGTGTCGTCGACCCATGAGCGAGATCGTTCGCAATAACACGGGAGGAATGGTGTTGTCATTCCTGGCAGGCGCCGCGACCGGAGCCGCTGTGGCACTTCTGACCGCTCCGCAGTCCGGCCGCGACACCCGCAGGAAGCTGAAGCAGGTGACCGAGGACCTGGCCGACCGGGCGGCGCGCGTGCCGCCCGCCCTCCAGGCCGCGTACAGACGGGCGGCCGAGGCAGGCAAAGAGGCGTTCGTCCATACGTACGAAGAACCCGCGGCCGAGAGATCGACCGCGCACCACTCGGACCGGCACTGAGCCGGCGGAACGGTACGGCAGGACCTCGCATCGGTCGGCCCTGGTAACTGCAGCACCCGCAGGATCTCCAGGGCAGCGGTCCCGCCCCTGGCGCGTGCCGGATTCCTCCGGGGATTCGGAGGGTCGCGTCACCGGGGCGGGGCCGCCCAGCGGATTGAGAGACCGCGCGAGCCGCACGATCGCCCCCTATGTGTCGCGTCTCCGTCAGCCCGCCATTTCGAGGCTGATCGTCCTGGTCAATCTGCTCCTCGCCCTTTTCGGCGGGCTCGTGACCGTGGCTCCGGGAGGCCAGGGCCTGAGAGTCGCCTCGCTCGTCGCGTTCATCAGCGTCTTCGGCATCGCCAGGCGGAACGGCGCCCTGCTCATCAGTTACTACGGGCACCTGATGCGCGATGAGGGTCTGCCGAACAGGGAAGCCGTGTTTCGCGGATCCCATGAGCGGCTCGCGCCGGTCCTCATGACTGCGCTGATGGCGTGACTCGCGCTCATCCCCCTCGTGCTGGCCGGAGACAAGCCGGGCAACGAAATCCAGGTTGCCCTGGAACACGATCCGATCCACGATGATCGAGAACGCAGCGGGGGTCCGATGAACAGGCGTGAAGTGCTCGGCAGAATCGTGACCGGCGTCACCGGCCTCTTCATGGCCCGCGGAGGGTTGTCCATGCCACAAAGACCAACCGATCCCGTTTCAGGCTCCACGCTGTCGACGTCCACGCCGCCGGGACAGCATGCGGTGAAGCCCCTTCCCTTCGCCCCGAAGACACTCCGGGGTCTGTCCGAGCGACTCGTTGTCTCCCACCACGACAACAACTATGCAGGCGCGGTCAAGAACCTCAACAAGGTCGAAGAGGAGCTGTCGCGGATCGGCGCCGACACGCCCGGCTTCATCGTCTCCGGCCTGAAGGAGCGGGAACTGACGTTCACCAATTCCGTGATCCTTCACGAGCTGTACTTCGGCAACCTGGGTGGCGACGGCAGGGCCGCTGGACCGATCCAGAAGGACCTGGCAAGCGCCTGCGGGTCGTTCGCACGGTGGGAAGAGGTGTTCCGGGCCACCGGAATGAGTCTCGCCGGAGGAAGCGGCTGGGCGGTTCTCGACTTCAATTTCCATACCGGAGACCTGCGCACCTATTGGTCCGGGAACCACACGCAGGCGCTCGCGTCGGGGTTGCCCCTGCTCATCATGGACATGTACGAGCACGCCTACCACATAGACTACGGCGCCGCGGCGGCGAAGTACGTCGATGCGTTCTTCCAGAACATCAACTGGGATGAAGTGAACCGGCGGCTCGAGCGCGCGCGCAAGGCCGCCGCGGCGTTCGCGGCCTGAGCGGGTCCGCGCGACCGGGAGATCAAAGATGAAGTGGATAACGCGCGAGGGCGCGAAGACGGACCGCGTGGCCTGCCCCTGGCTCATCACCCGGTTCATCGACAGGGAGGCGGAGTTCATCTTCGTTGCCGCTGACCAGGTGCTCCCCACGGCCGCGAGTTTCTCGGGGAAGTCCTTCGACGCCCCCGGCGCGGATTACACCCACCGCGGGAATCGGTGCACATTCGAGGTCCTCATCGAGGACTTCGGTCTCCGCGATCCGGCGCTCGCCCGCCTCGCCCGCATCGTTCACGGCGCGGACATCGAGGGCGAGATCGGCACGTGCCCTGAGTCGGCCGGCCTGCTGGCCGCCGCTCTGGGATTCGCCAAGACCACCCCCGACGACCACGAGAAGCTGCGACTGCAGTTCCCGATTTACGAAGCGCTATACGCCTACTGCCGTGACACCGCGTCCTGAGAAGGGCAGGCGGACATGAGCCACTGACCCATTCGCACCCGCATCGGCCTGATCTCCAGCACCACCACGAGCACTGACAGTCCCCAATCGACGTTCGCGAATGGTCCAGGCTGATGGTGCCCGGGGTGGGAGTGAGCCTGCATGCACGTGGTCTTTTTCCCGTCTGCAGGGGCCGAGGAGTGCTGTACAGTTCATGGGCGATGGACTCCCAGTAGATACTCGCTGGGAGTAGCGGAGGCATGACCGGGATGGCGGAGGTGCGGGGGATGGAGCGGCGCGGCGTGCGGATCGGCGACACCTTCGCCGAGGCGTTCGACATGCGCGCGGCGCGCGTCGTGATCACGGCGCGCTCGCAGGCGTGGGCGCTGACGGCCGCTCGAGCCATGACCGGGTTCGCCACCTCGGTCATCGGCTGCAAGGTCGAGGCCGGCATCGAGGCCGAGCTGGCGCCGGAGGAGACGCCCGACGGGCGCCCCGGAGCGAGCGTGCCGCTCTTCGCCTTCGACGCCGAGGGGCTCGGCAAGCGGCTGATCGAACGGGTGGGGCAGACGGTCCTCACCTGCCCGACCACGGCCTGCTTCGACGGCCTGCCCGAGGCGGGGGAGCGGGTCGTCGTCGGCGGCGTGCTGCGCCATTTTGGCGACCGCTACCAGTCGAGCAAGCTCCTGGACGGGAAGCGTTACTGGCGGATCCCGGTGATGGAGGGGGAATTCCTCGTGCAGGAGACCTTCGGCGTGCAGAAGGCGATCGGCGGCGGCAACTTCCTGATCCTGGCCCGCGACCAGGAGGCGGCCCTCGCGGCGGCGGAGGCGGCGGTCGACGCCATGCGCAGGGTCCGCGGCGTCGTCCTGCCTTTTCCCGGCGGGATCGTGCGCAGCGGCAGCAAGGTGGGCGCGAAGCGCTACAAGAACATGATCGCGTCGACGAACGACGCGTACTGCCCGACCCTGCGCGGGCGCAAAGGCGTGACGAGCGCGCTGCCGGAGGGCGTGAACTCGGTGCTCGAGATCGTGGTGAACGGCCTCGACCGGGCCGCGATCGAGGCGGCCCTGCGCGCCGGCATCGACGCGGCGTGCCGTCCCGGCGTCATCGAGATCTCGGCGGGGAACTACGGCGGCAAGCTCGGAAAGCATCACTTCCCGCTGCACGCGCTGCTCGAGGCCGCCACGTGAAACCGCGGCGGGGCGACCGTCCCTGGCCCCGCGCCCGCCATGCTATGATGCGTTTCGCCGGAACGTGGCGCGGGGAGGGTGTTTCATGGAACGAAAACGCTTCATCATGAACGCCGGCCGCACCACCAAGCAGGGCCAGCAGATCAACGTCGGCAAGGATCACGCCGAGTACAAGGCCATCGTGAGCACCTTGAACATGCACCCCGAGGACATGAAGGAGATCGGGATTCAGACCGGCGGCACCGTCCGGGTCCGGTCCGGAAACGGCGAGGCCACGTTCCGTTGCCTGGAAGGGAAGGTCCCCCGGGGCATGATCTTCGTCCCTTATGGCCCTCCGACCTGCCATCTCATGGGGCAGGGGACCGACGGCACCGGAATGCCCACCTCCAAGGGCTGGGAAGTCGAGGTCGAGCCGATGCCGTCGGAGATGCCGGCCGCTCCGGTGACTGCATGAGGCCCGCATCGTCCAGGACTCGCGGACAGGCCGACGGGTTCTCCGTCGATCGCAGTCTCCCGGAAGCCGGGCCACAGGACTCGCCGCCCTGGGAGATGGTGGAGATCGGGCGGTACATGCCCCGCCGCATCCGGGGGAGCTTCCGCGGCCGGGAGCTCGGCTGAGCGTTCGTCGTGCCTCCCGGTTCGGGAGGATCGGGACGGAGTGAAGAGGAGACGCGATGAGCGTCCAGGTCGTCAAGAACGCCACCTGCACCTTCTGCGGCTGCGTCTGCGACGACATCGAGCTGCACGCCGAGGGGGACCGGATCGTCAAGGCCAGGAACGCCTGCAGCCTCGGGGATGCGTGGTTCAAGAACCACACGGCGGAGCGCCTGTTCCCCGATGCCCTGATCGACGGAAAGCCCGCCACGGTCGACGCCGCCGTCGAGGCGGCGGCCGACTTTCTCCACAACGCCAACATGCCCCTGGTGTACGGGCTGAGCAACATCACCTGCGAGGCCCAGCGGGAGGCGGTGGCCCTCACCGAGCTGATTGGAGGTGTGGTCGACAGCCACACCTCGCTTTGACACGGCCCCACCGAGATAGCCGCCCAGTTGGGTGGCAAGGTCACCTGCACCTTGGGTGAAGTCAAGAACCGGGCGGATTTCATCGTCTACTGGGGGGGGAATCCCGCGGAATGCCACCCGCGGCATTTCTCGAAGTACACGCTGACCCAGAAGGGCCGGTTCGTGCCCGAAGGGCGCAAGGGCCGGACCATGGTCCTGGTGGACATCCGGGAGACGCCCAGCGGGAGAGCCGCGGACATCTTCCTGCAGATCCTGCCGGGGAAGGACTTCGAGGTCCTCACCACGCTGCGCGCCCTCCTCAAGAATCAGAAGGTGGACGAAGCGAGCGCCGCGGAGACCGGCTTGACGGTCGCGGCCATGCAGGATCTGATCGACCGCATGAAGCGGGCGCGATTCGGCGTGCTGTTCTTCGGGATGGGGATCTCGATGACCCGGGGCAAGCACATGAACTCGGCGGCGATCCTGAGGCTGGCCGCGGAGCTGAACGCCTTCACCAAGTTCGTGTGCATGCCGATGCGCGGGCACGGCAATGTGACCGGATCGGACATGGTGCTGCGGTGGACCACGGGGTACCCGTTCGGGATCAGCATGGCCCGCGGCTACCCCCGGTTCAATCCGGGGGAGTTCTCGACCGTCGACCTGCTGGTCCGGGGGGACAACGACGCCGCCCTCATCCTCGGCGCCGATCCGGGGGCGACGATGCCCCAGCCGGGGATCGATCACCTCGCGCGCATCCCGACCATCGTTCTGGATCCGAAGGTGACGCACACGAGCCGCCTGGCCCGCGTGCACATCACCACGGCGGCCACCGGGATCAGCGCGCCCGGGACCGTCTATCGCATGGACGAGGTTCCCCTGCCGCTCAGGCCGGCCCTCCGATCGCCGTATCCGACCGACGCGGACGTCATCCAGCGCATCCGCCAGGCCGTGGCGACGAAGCCGGCCTGGACTCCCGCGCGGAACGCGAAGATGGCGAACGCGTAGAGCCGGCCGGGCCGGAGACTCCATGCTGCGGATAACGGGCGGGACGGTCCACGATCCGGCGAACGGAATCCTCGGCGTCGTCAAGGACATCTGCATCGCGGACGGCCGGATCGTCCCCCGGGTCGACGGCGGACGCACGATCGACGCGAAGGGGATGGTCGTCTTCCCCGGCGGCGTCGACGTCCACACCCACGTCGCGGGCGCGGCGATGAACTTCGCCCGGGGCATCACCCCGGAGAACTACCGGCGTGCGGTCCGGTTCATCCACGCGCCGGACCGACGCTCCGGTCTCGGCGGCATCACTCCCACCACCTTCGCGACCGGGTACCTGTACGCCGGGATGGGCTGGACGACCGTGAACGAGGCCGCCGTCCCGATCCTGTCGGCGAGACACACCCACGAGGAGCTGCACGACATCCCGATCCTGGACAAGTCCTCCCTGGTGCTGATGGCCAACAACGAGATTGTGCTCGATCTCCTCGAAGCGGGCGAAGTCGATCGCGCGAAGCATGTCGTGGGCTGGCTCATCTGGGCCGCCAAGGCCTACGGGGTGAAGGCGGTCAACCCGGGAGGAGTCGTCGCCTGGAAATCGGGCAAGAACGCCGGCACGCTTTCCGCGCCGGTGGAAGGCTATCGCCAGATGACGCCCGGGCGGATCATATCGAGCCTCGCGGGGATCATCGACGACCTGAAGCTGCCGCATCCGCTCCATCTCCACTGCAACAAGCTCGGCATCCCGGGGAACGTCAGCACCACGCTCGAGACGATGAAGGTCCTGGAGGGACGCCGGGCGCACCTGGCGCATCTGCAGTTCCACGCCTACGGTGGAGACGGCTGGGGGACGCTGCGCTCCGAGGCGCCCGCGCTCGCCGAGGCCTTCAACGCCCGCAAGAACCTCACCGCCGACGCCGGTGCGATCCTGTTCGGCGATGCCATGACGGTCACCGCCGACGGCCCCTGGGAGTACGTGCTCCACGGGTTGACCGGACGCAAATGGAGCAACGTGGACGTGGAGAACGAGACCGGGTGCGGGATCGTCCCCTACACCTACAAGGAGCGCAGCCTGGTCAACGCGGTGCAGTGGGCCGTGGGACTGGAGCTGCTGCTGCTCATCGACGATCCCTGGCGGATCTTCCTGACCACGGACCATCCCAACGGCGGGGGCTTCTGGCGCTACCCGGAGCTCATCCGTCTCCTGCGGGATGTGGACTACCGGCGGGAGTGCTTCAAGAGGCTGCCGCCCAAGGCGCTGGAGCGCATGGTGCTCGCGGACCTGGACCGGCAGTACTCCCTGTCGGAGATCGCGATCATCACTTCCGCGGGCCCGGCGCGCGCCCTCGGCCTGTCGCGCAAGGGACACCTCGGCGTGGGGGCCGACGCGGACATTGCGGTGTATGAGGAGAATCCCTCGGTCGGCCGCATGTTCGAGTATCCGCGCTACGTCATCAAGGCCGGGGAGATCGTGGTCGAGGAGGGGGAGATCCGCGCGGTGACCAGCGGCCGGGAATTCATAACCCGGCCCTCCTTCGACGCGCAAATCGAGGCGTACCTGCGCCCGTTGTTCGAAAAGGTCTACACCATGTCCTTCGACAACTACGCCGTGGAGCTGGAGCGCCTCGCGCAGCCGGACATCCACGCCTGCACGTGACGCCGTAACGGGCATGCCGACCCTGACCCTCAAGAATCAACCGAATGTCCCGCTCGAGGCGGAGTCTCTCTCTCCGGACGTCGTGGGTGCGCTCGCGCTCGACGCCATCCGGGTCCTTCCCGTTTTCCTGGGGAAGCGGCAGCGCCGCGTGGACGATTTCTTCGAGGTCGCGGGGTCGCCCGGCGACCATCTGGAGATCCGGGGCGACGCGGGGAAGGTCAAGTGGATCGGCCGCGGCATGACGACCGGGCGCCTCACCGTCGTCGGCAACGCCGGCATGCACCTGGGGGCCGGCATGAAGGGGGGGACCATCGAGGTGTCGGGGAACGTCTCGGACTGGCTCGGCGCCGAGATGTCCGGGGGAACCATCCGTGTCGGCGGGAACGCCGGCGGCCAGGTCGGTGCGGCCTACCGCGGAAGCCTCACCGGGATGACGGGCGGCACGATCCTCATCGGGGGCTCGGCAGGACTCGAAGTCGGGATGCGGATGAAACGGGGGATCATCGCCGTGGGCGACCGGGTGAGGGACTTCGCCGGCCTGGAGATGCAGGGCGGAACCATCCTCCTGGGGAGCGGCGCCGAGCTGCGGACCGGCGCCTGGATCTCGCGGGGCACCATCATTTCGTTGCAGCCGATTCCGCTCCTGCCGACGTTCTCGTATTCCTGCACGTACAATCCCACGTTCCTGCGTCTGTACGCGAGGCACCTGTCGACGCTGGGAGTGCGCATGCCCCACGAGGAGAGGGACGGGGCCTATCAACGTTACACGGGGGACGCCGCGGTCCCGGGCAAGGGGGAAATTCTCGTCTGGAAGCCGCGCGACTCCCAGGGATGAGGCATCAGGTCCCGGCTCTGCGCGCCGCCTTCGGGGGCCGCGGCGTCAACGGAGAAGCGCGGCGGAGTGAGCGTACGGCACCAGGTTCTTCACGCCCCCGGCGGTGACCACGACCTGGTCGCCGAGCTTGACCCCGTCGCGGCCGCCGACCTCGCCGCAGTAAAGCTCCACGACCAGGGCCATGTTCTCCGTGAGGACGCGGTCGCCGTTCGGTTGCGCATCGCCGGGATAGGCGACGCTCGGGCTCTCCTCTTCGAGACCGATGCCGTGGATCATGACCTCGTACCGCTGGGGCATGTACTTCGCGGGCAGGCGCGGCGCCCTGTTCGCCAGGTCGCGGCAGGTGAGACCGGGCCGGACCATCTCTTGCAGCGCCAGGAGCCAGTCGTGCGCGGTCCTGTAGATCTCGCGCTGCGCCGGCGTCGGGGCCCGATCGCCGCACGGGAAGGTCCGCGACACGCAGAAGAAGTACCCTTCGACGCCGACCGCGTCGGTGTCCACGTAGACGAGGTCGCCGGGCTCGAGAGGCCTGTCGGTCGTCTGGGCGCGCCACGGGTTGGTGTTCGGCCCCGAGCAGACGGTGCTGGTGGCAAGGTGCTCGCCGCCGCTCCGCAACAGCGTGCCGGCGAGGACCGCCAGCAGATCGCGCTCGCGCACACCGGGGGCGATGGCGCGCTCGAAGTCGGCCAGCATGTCCATCAGGATCAGGCCGTTCGCCTCGAGCAGGGCGATCTCCTCGGGGGTCTTGATTTCACGGGCGGCCGTCGTGACCGGGGCCGAGTCGACGAACGCGATCCCCTCGCGCTGCAGCGCGAGAGACCCGGGGGTTCCCAGCCGATCGACGGCGAGACGGGGCCCGGTCACGCCCAGCTCCCTCATCGCGGCGACCGTCTCGCGCGCGAAGGCCTTCGCGTGGGACTCCGTGTCGTCGTAGAACTCCCAGGCGTGCATCGGCCGCACGTCGGCCTCGATGCCGCGGAACAGGTGCATGGAGTTCGGGTGCTCGAAGTGGATGGCCCGACCCTCGGCGGGCACCAGGGCGCAGCGGACGAACGTCGTGTTGCTCCAGATCGGCATCACCGAGGCGCCGGTCGCGTACCGGACATTCGGCTCGTTGAACAGCAGGCAGGTCTCGATGCCCTGCGCGCGCATCGCCGCCTGAAGCCGCGCCAGGCGCCCGGTCCGCAGGCGCGCGAGATCGACCCGGTGATCCATGGTGAGCGGGATCTTAGCATTCCGCCCGTCGGACCGGGCGCGGCCGAACTGTGATTGAATGGCCCGCGTGCCGGATACCTCGGGTTTCACCCCTCGAATCGGAGCCCTTCCATGAATGGTCCCGTCCCAGGAGCCTCTCCTCGTCCATCGCGCGTCACCGTCGCCCTGGCGCTCGCCGCAGGGCTCGTCGCCACGGGCCTCTGCACCGAGAGCCGCGGCGCCGAAAACCCCTACGCCCCCGACACGCCGGAGCCGGGATCGGTCGAAGCGATCGCACGCGACACGACCGAGCCGCGCTTCCTGAGTCCCTGGGTGGCCTACGTGCCGGGCTCGGCGACGGTTCCGTCCCCCACGAAGCATCTCGGCCACATCGCCGGCGCGGCGGGGGAGCTGACCCACGCCGGGCCGATCCAGGGCTACATGCGGGCGATCGCGGCGGCGTCTCCGCGCCTGCGCGTCGAGACGATCGGCAAGACGGAGGAGGGGCGGGAGATCGTCCTCGTGGTGATCGCCGACGAGGCCGGCATCCGCGACCTGGCGCGGCTCAAGGCAGCGACGGCCGCCCTGGCGGATCCGCGCCGCACCAGCCCTCAGGAGGCCGAGCGCATCATCGCGACGGCGCGGCCGATCTACTACTTCAACTGCGGCCTGCACGCCGACGAGACCGGCAGCGCCGAGATGGGCCTGGAGCTGGCCTACCGGCTGGCGGTGTCCGAGCAGCCGATGATCCGGGCCATCCGCGAGAAGGTCCTGGTGCTCATCAACCCGGTCTCCGAGCCGGACGGGCGCGACAAGGTGGCCGACTGGTTCTACCGCTACCTCAAGGGGAAGACGGATTACGACTCGCTGCCGCGCATGTCCCCCCCCTACTGGAACCGCTACGTCTACGTGGACATCAACCGCGACGCGCATCAGAAGGCGTTCGGGACGACGCGGGCCGTGCACGGCATGTTCCACGACTGGCACCCGACGGTGGTGCACGACCTGCACGAGGCGATCGCGCTTCTGCAGACCTGGAACGGCACCGGCCCCTACAACCCGCACCTCGATCCGATCGTGACCAGCCAGTTCCTGGAGATGAGCTTCCACGAGGTCACCTCCCTGACCGCCATGGGGATGCCCGGCGTCTGGACCTGGGACTTCGGCGAAGGCTTCGGCCAGCACTACCTCGACTCGGTGGCGATGAACCACAACAGCATCGGGCGCGGCTACGAGACGTTCGGCAACACGACGCCGGAGACGGCCGACCGCTCGCTCATGGGAGGAGGGACGGAGCAGGAGGCGTACATGACGCGCGAGTGGTTCCGCCCGGTGCCGCCGCCGCAGGCCTTCCGCTGGTCGATGCGGGACAACGTGAACTACCAGCAGACCGCCGCGCTGTCGATCCTCGACTGGAGCGCCCGCCACGCGCAGGAGATGCTGCGCAACTTCTACCGCACCGGCTACAACTCCTGGCGCAAGGGGGTGACCGAGAAGCCGTACGCCTTCGTCATCCCCGACGGCCAGGACGACCCGCTGCGTGTGGCGGCGATGATCAACCGGCTCCGCGATCAACGAATCGAGGTCGGCCGGCTGACCGCCGATCTCAAGGTGGCGGAGGGGACGTTCCCGCGCGGCAGCTTCATCGTGAAGCTGGACCAGCCGTACAGAAACTACGCGGTGGACGTCCTGGAGCCGCAGCGCTTCCCGGGCGAATCGCCGAGCATCCCGTACGACGACGTCTCGTGGGCCTTCCCGGTCGGGTTCGGCGTGACCGCCGCGCGCATCGATGACGAGCGCGTCAAGGGTGCGCCCGCCGAGCCGGTGCAGACCGACGTGGAGCCCCGGGGCCAGGTCACGGGGGACGGCCCGGTCTTCCTGCTCAGGGACACCGGGCAGGAGGCGCTCCTCGCCGCGCGCGTCCGCCTGTCGCGCTTCAAGGTCGAGATCGCGGAGAAGGCGTTTCGAAGCGGAGCCGTCGACTACCCGGCGGGGTCCTGGATCCTGCCGAAGCAGGAAGGGCTCCGCCCGGCGCTCGAGGCCGTGAGCCGCGAGCTGGCGCTCGATTTCCGCGCCGCGCCGAAGGCGCCCGACGTGGCCCGCCACGAAGCGGCCCTGGCCCGCATCGGTGTCTGGGTCCCCTGGGCCGATACCGACTCCATGGGCTGGATCCGCTACACCCTCGACCGGGAGAAGATCCCGTTCACGCACCTGCGCGACGAGGACGTGCGCGCCGGCGGGCTGAAACATAAAGTGGACGTCATCGTCTATGGGCCGTTTGCCCGCCTCGAGCTGCAGGGGCAGATTCACGGCATCGCGCCCACCGCGGGCCCGATGGCCTACACGCGTACCCCGGAGTTCCCGAGCCACGGAGAGCCGGTCGCCTCGGAGGACATCACGGGAGGGCCCGGGTTCGTGGGGCTCGAGGCGATCCGGCGCTTCGTGGAGGACGGGGGCGTCCTGCTCACGCTGGGGAACGGCTCGACGCTCGTCCTCGAGGGGGGGCTCGTGCGCGGCATGCGGCGCGCGGCGGGATTCGAGGTGTTCACGCCCGGCAGCGAGCTGCGGCTGAGCTTCGAGCGGCCCGACCACCCGATCGCCTACGGGTACGGCGCCGGCACCTCGGTCTTCCGGCTGAACAACCCGGTCTACGACATGCCGATGCGGTGGGCGACCATGGCGTACTGCACGTCCTGCCTGGAAGGCCCCGCCGACCGGCGCTTCGTCGTGTCGACCTGGGGAGGACCCGGGCCGATGGTCGTGAGCGGCGGCATGCGCGGCGAAGCCAATCTGAAGGGGCGCCCCGCCATCTTCGACGTGCCGCAGGGGCGCGGCCACGTCGTCGCCTACAACTTCAGCCCGATCCACCGCGACATGAACCGCTCGGATCACCGCCTGCTCTGGAACGCGATCCTCAACTGGAGCGCCCTGCCGCGGTGAGGCCGCGGTACCGGTCGCAGGCCCCGATCATCGCGGCGAGCCGGCCCTTCACGAACCCCGGCTGGTCCCGAGGCTGCGGACGAGACGCTCGTACTCCTCCGGCGTGTTGACGTTCTTCAGGCTGTCGAGGCCGGGATCGGCCGCTTCCAGATCGGCGGCGGAGACGAAACGCGTCCTGCGCTGCTCGAAGAGGAAGAAGGGCCGGCGGCGGCTCGAGGCGAGCAGCTCGCGCACCGTCACGAGGACCTCGATTCGGTAGACCGCCGCGAGCGGGTGATGCAGGCCGTCGGCCACCGGCACGGCGATGTCGTGATCGCCGAGCAGCGCCAGCATGCGCGCCACGAAGGCCGGCTTCAAGAGAGGCACATCGCAGGAGGAGACGAACGCCGCGTCGGCCTTCCCCTGCAGCGCCGCGAGGCCTCCGGCCATGCCGCGCAGCGGCCCCTCCCCCTCGATGTCGTCGTCGATGCGCAGGGTCGGCACCCCGACGGCCGGCAGCTCCTGCCCCGGCGCCCCCACCACGACGATCGGCGTCGCGTGGAACCCCAGCCCCGCCGCGATCGCGGCGACCACCGTCTCGAGCATGGTGCGATCGCCGACCGGCAGCCAGGCCTTGGGCCGGCCCATGCGCGCGCTCCGGCCCCCGGCCAGGACGATCCCTCCGAAGCGGATGGCCGCGCGGGGGCGATCGATGGACGGCGTGCCGGGTGGGGGAGTGCGGCTCGCGTCGCTCACCGGGGAGGCGCACCCTGGTCTCCGGCGAAATCCGTCGCGGGGCCGAACGGCTCCATGTCGGGCATGAACAGCGGGCGGCCGAAGCGCGCCCGGCCGAAAGCCTCCACCCGCGCCTCGGTCACCCGGGACAGCAGGCAGCGGGCCAGCGCCACCGCGAGGATCAGCGTCGCGGCACGGGAATTCAGGTTCGTCATCGGGGAAATTATGTCACCGGCCGGGCGGAAGGGAGCCTGTTTCAATGATGAAAGGCACGGGCCCTGTCAGGCGCCACGATTTGGTCATTCGCTTGATCGGCCAGCGGGGCGCCCCTAATTTGAAGCCCATGGAAAGCGGAAGGAGGCACTGCTCGGCAGCACGCCCCGGAAAATCGAGCCGTCCGGGCACCCAAGCGGTTCACACCAGAAAAGGAGAGGGACTCTCATGAAGCAGACCCTGTGCTTTGCGGTATGCGCGATCCTGGCGCTCGGTGCGCCGGCGTTCGCGGCGAACACCTCGCACAATGACGCCAAGGGCGAGATCGGCTTCGGCATCGGCCAGTCGGACGTCGGGTCCGACAGCACCGGCGTGGACTCGGCCCAGTTCATCGGAGTCCGCGGCGGCTACCATCTCAACGACCAGTGGCAGGTCGAGGGGATGTTCTCGTCGGCGTCCGCGGACGGCGACGTCTCCGGGACGAACGTCGACACGACGATGCGCGTGATCATGGTGAACGGGGTGATGAACTTCCATCCCCGTAAAAAGGAGCTGGTGCCGTACGTGATGGCCGGCCTCGGCCGCGCCGACGTCGAGGTCGACTCCGGCGGCAGCGACAACTCCATCGCCTACCAGGTGGGCGGCGGGACCCGCATCTACTTCGGCAAGACCAAGCGGGCCGCGTTCCGCGCCGACCTGTCGCTGCTCAAGGAGACCACCTTCGACGACAGCTCGACGATCACGACCGTCACCGCGGGCGTGACCTGGAAGCTCGGAGGCCGGTAGGAGCCGGCAACGGCTCTTCCGATCCGGAATCAGTCCCACAGCCCCGATCGCCGACGCGATCGGGGCTTTTTTTCCCCGGGGCTCAGGGGCCGAGGTCCCAGGTCACGCCGAAGACCGGCGCCTGCCTCAGCCAGAAGCTCTCCCGGCGTTCCACGCGCACGGTGCCGTCGGGCCGCGGGAGGTAGCGGAACCCGTCGATGCAGCAGACGTTCTCCCTTCCGTAGAGGTTGGTGATCTCGAGGAAGGCGCTGAGCGTGCCCCGGCCGATCGCGAAGCGCCGGCGGACCTGCAGGTCGAGGCGGTGGAACGGCGGAAGGCGTTCCGCATTGCGCGGCCCCAGGAATGCCCGGATCGCGGTGGAACCGTCCGGATTCTGCACCGTCTCGGCCATGACGGAGGTGGTCGGCCAGCCGCTGTGATACTGGCCGGCGAGGGCGACGTCCCAGAGCGCTCCGAAACGGCGGCGCACGACGGCGTTGAAGGTGTGCCGCTGGTCCCGGCTGCGCGGGACCATCCGCCCGTCGATGTCGTCCTCCGCCCGGGCCAGCGCGTAGCCGGCCCACCACCCGAAGGCGCGGCCCCGATCCATGGCCAGGGTCGCCTCGATGCCGGTCGCGCGGGCGCGGGTCGGCGCGATGAGAACGCGGTCCGGCTCGATTTCAGGGAACAGGGTCATGGCGTTGAAGAGGTTCTCGTAGCGGGGGCGCAAGCCGGTCATCTCCTTGGAGTAGGCGGCGAGGCCGAGGCTCGCTCCGCCCTTCCAGGCGTGATCGAAATGCACCGAGATGTGCTCGGCGCGCTGTCCCGGGAAGAACCGGGTGACGCCGTCTTCGATCTGGAGGTCCTGGGGCCCCTGGGGCTGGTCGAAACGGCCCCAGCCCAGGCGGAGCGCGCTTCCCGACCCGAGCGCGAAGGCCAGGTTGGCGCGCGGACTGATCTGGCTTTCCTCCGTCAGCGTCTGGCGGTCCGCGCGGACGCCGATCTCCATCGTGAGCGAGGGAAGCGGGCGGAGACGCTGGCTGAGGTAGGCGCCGTACTCCGTCCCGTCGGGCCGCACCACCGCGGCGCGATCGGTCGTCTGAGGGAGCCCGCCCGTGAACAGCGGATCGATGCTCAGGGCATGACTGGTGAAATCATAAGAGGCCGCGATCCGCTTCACCCCGAATCCCCACTTCAACGCGACACGATCGGTCGCCTCGAAGAGCCAGTCCTGGCCGAGAGACTCCGTGCCGAAGGACCGCCAGTCGCTCACCGCGGCCTCCTGGCCGGTGGCGTCCGAAAGTCCGACCTGACGGCGACGCGCGCCCCGCCCGAGCGAGAGGACCGTGGTGGAGTAGAGGCGGTCGGTCCAGGGGGTCTTGAGGTTCAGCCAGGCGTAATGGCTCCCGCTCCGAGCCGTCACATGACCGTCCATCGGAGCCGTCTCGGTGTCCACGCCGTCCCGCGCGGCCAGCACGTGGCCCGAGAGGATCGTCCCGTCACCCACCGTGGTCTCGACCTTGCCCAGGACATCGTAGTAGTCGGGATCGAGCCCTTCGTTCCCCGCCGTGACGAGATCGACGATCGCATCGGGGCGCCAGGCGCGCGCCGAGACGAGCCAGCGCGCGTCTCCGTCGGCGAAGGCCCCCTCCGACAGGTAGCTGGAATTGACGCTGCTGGCGCTGACGCTCGTGCGCGGAGCGCCGGCGGGGCGCCGCGACGCCAGCTCGACGACGCCGCTCATCCGGCCGCCGTATTCGGCCGGGAAACCGCCGCTCAGGACCTCGATGCTGCCGAGCGCCTTCGAATCGATGATGCTGGAGAAGCGCAGGAGTCCCTGCAGGTGAAAGGGATCGTCGATCGCCAGGCCGTCCAGCATGAACAACGTCTCGTCCGGCTCGCCGCCGCGGATGCCGAATTCCGCCGACCGGTCGCCCGCCGCGAAGCCGGGGAGCCGGGCGACGATCCGATTCGGATCGTCGCCGATCCGGGGCGCCTGCCCGATCTCGTCGGGGCCGAGCGTCGTCCGCGATTCGGGCCGGTCCGCCATCGATCCGGACGAGTTCGAGGTGACTTCGATCTGTTCGCGAAAGACGGGATGGTGGTCGAAGCGGCGGCCGATGTCCCCGTCCGTCCGGAGCGTCGCCGTCGATCGGACGATCAGGACGGTCCCTCCCGGGCCGTCGCGGGGTTCGAGGCCGAACGGCGCGAGGATCTGCTCGAGGATGTCGCGCGGCGGCGCGACCCGGGGCTCGACGGCGACGATCATGTCCGGCCGGACCAGGTCGCTGCTGTAAATCAGCCGGAGACCCCGGTCGCCCAGATCGTGGAGCGCCCCGGCCAGCGTGCGCCCGGCAAACGTCGTCTGATCCAAGCCCGCGTCGGGCGAGGTGTCGGCGGCGCAAAGGCCTCCACCCGCCCAGAGAAGGAAGGCGCACAGGAGCGGCAGGTTCGGCCGCAAGGCCTGAAAAGGGCGCGCCAGCATGGGGTTCGTCGCTTTGTCCTCCTGAAATTGTACGACGAACCGGGGCCCGGTCAAGCAGACATTGCCGCTCCGATCACCAGGAAAACAGAACGCCCACTTCGGGGGCGATGTCGGCGGCTTTCGACGTGACGCCGAACCCGGAATTCAGCTTGAGGAGGACGTGCGGGTGAAGACGCGCCTGGGCCTCCAGGATGAGCTCGACTTCGTCGCTCTCCCCTTCGAGCGCCCCGACGAACCGCCAGACCCTTGACACGCGCTTCAGGTACTCCACGGCGAACTCGCCCGATTCGACCGAGCCCTCGGCGCGATCGTACATGACGGAGAGTCGCCCCGTGAGAGTACCCCAGCGATGTCCCTTGATTATCCCGATCCCCAGGGCGTACTCCCAATCCTGGGTGCCGATGAGCACCTTCTCCTTCTGGAGCGGGAAGACCACCTCGAAGAAGCTGAAGAGCTCCGGACGGCGCGCGGTCTCGCCCAGCCATCGCCAGCGTGCCTGGGCCTCGACATCTCCCAGGCCGGATTCGGTCAGGCGGAGAGGCCCGCCCGACGTGTCCGCCGCGGGCCGGTCCAGCGTCGACCGCGTGGACAGGGAGCCTTCGAGCTCCACCGCCAGGCGATCGCTCAGGCCGTACGACAGAAAGAGGAGGTGCTCGTGCTCGCGCAGCGAGCCGAAGAACTCCTGGTTCCCCGTGAGCCCGATATCTTCCGGCGCGTACTCGAAGTCGGAGTTCTTGGTGTACTCGTAGAAGGCGTAGACCAGCCACTCACCCTTCCGGACGTACGTCCCGAACAACGAGGTCGCGATGCCGGGGCCGCGGTCGGCCAGATAGTCGGGCTGTGCCGCGCGCGCCGCCGGAGCGCCCGAAGCAGGGGTGCCCGGCCCTGGCGGCTCTTCCGCCCGCGCGGCCTGGAGCGCCGGGAGAAGGGCCAGCGTCATGACGAGCGTCCGGCCGGCCTGGCGGGCGCCGGCGTGGCGCCGCGGCCTGCGAGACCGGATCATCCGTGGTCCTCCGATCATCATGGCCTCCCTGCGCCGTCCAGGCGCTCGATGAGCAGCGTGCCGTCGGACAGTCGGTGCCGGAGCCCGCAGGTCGGCAGGACCGCCGCCGGTGTTTCGTCCGGCCGAAGATCGGCGACGGAGCCGTGCAGGACGACGGTCGAGGCCTCGCGGGCGATTGCCGGGTCGGCGAACTCCACCCGCCATCCCGTCTCGCGCGCCAGCCAATCGAGGTATTCGTGAAGCGTCCTGCCCTCCATCTCGAATGCCGGGGCGATGGAGAGGACCCAGCTCCAGTCCGGACCCTGGAGCGCGCGGCTCTCCACACCCGTCGCCCCTGCCACGAGCCTCGTGCCGGCGGGGGCGGCAAACGATCGGCCGGCGCGCGCCAGAGTGGCCAGCCCCTCGCGCACGCTCAGCCACAGCTCGTCCGCAGTCAGGCGGACCTCGAACTGCGTGCCGATGTCGCGCACGATCCCCATGTGCGTCCTGACCTCGAGAAACGCCCGCCGGGCCTGCCCGGGGCCGCTGTCGATGTAGATCGCCCCCTGTTCGAGGTCGAGTGTCGGGCCGGGCAGGAGGCGGACGCGCGTCCCGGAATCGATCCGGAGGGACGGCCCGTCGGCGAGCGCCAGCGCGGCGCGTCCGTTCTCGGCCGTCTCGATCATGGCCCCCGGAGCCAGGGCGTCGCCGGGCCGAAGCGCCCCGCCGCCGTCACCGAGCGGCGCTCCATCGACCAGCCGAATTAAGCCCTCCGACCGAAGGAGAATCGCGATGGCCTTCGGCGCGCCGGGTGGTCGCTGTCCGCGGCTCCACACCCCCCAGGCCACCACGAGCACGACGGCCGCGGCTGCGGCCAGGGATGCGGCGATCCATGCCGGAGTCCGTCTGCGTGGTGCCCCGCTCGTCTCCTTCTGCCAGTGAGCCCTCACGGCCGAGCGGACGCGCTCCGCTCCTTCTCTCGGGGCCATCGGGCGCGGACCGGCGCGTTCCAGGATACGGACGATCGGATCGTCTTCGGGAGGCCGGCCTGAATTGTTCGTCATTTCACGGTTCCTGTGTTTCCTTGTCCCTTCGTTCCGGCTCCTTCGTGCGCTGGATAGGAATCGCGGAACGCCTGCCTGGCCCGCGTCAACAGCGACTCCGCCGCCTTCGAGCTCACCCCGAGCCGCTCCGCGATCTCGTTAACCGAGAGGCCGAGGACGTACTTCCACTCGAGCACATCACCGTATCCGTCCGGCAGTCCGTCGAGGGTCGCGTGCACCAGGATTGCGACCTCGCTGCGGCGCGCCTCGTCCGGGACGATCATCGCTGGCGCATCTTCGACCAGGCCCACCGGCAGCGGACGGCGATCGTTTTGCCGGTAGTGGCTGCCGATCTCGTGCATGCAGAACGTGCAGAGCCAGGTGAACAGGGCGGCCTCGCCGCGCCAGGACTTCATCGCGGAGATCGCCTTGCACAGGGCGGCCTGGACCACCTCCTCCGCCGCGTCCTCGTTCCGTCCCAGGCGCGGAAGGGCGAAGCGGTAGAGCCTGGAGAAGTGGCCGTCGAAGAACTCCGTGAAGGCGCGTTCCTCTCCCCCAAGCATCCGCTTGACCAGGTCCCTGTCGGCTCGGGTCGCTTCGGGCACCGCACCTCTCTTCCGGCTCATCGGTGAGAGCGTTCGACGGAGCGGAATCCTTCCATGGTGGTGCGAAGCGTGTTGATCGGCGCGCCGGATCCCGAAGGGAGTTTCGGGCCGTTGTGAGTCAGGACATGTAAGTGCTCTATTGTCATATGGATATATGAAGACAGCAACAGGCTTCGCGCCACGTTGCATCCGCCCGCGAGACTCAGGATTGGCCGCAGAGCCGCAGCGCCTCGTCGACATCGAGCCGCCGGGCGCACAGGATATCGACCTTGAGGACTTCGGCGCGATCCAGATCGACGAAATCCATCCGACAGGCGAAGCCCCGCGAGGGATCATCGTGCGTGGAGCAGATCTCGATGAGCGAAAAGATGACGAGCGAGTGCAGCATGTCCCGTGTGAAGGCGCGCCGGGAAAGATTCTGTCCGCTCATATCGGCTTGAATGATACGCTCTCGAAACGGAGAATCCCATGACCCTTCGAGACCCGATCGCCCTGCCCTTCAAGCTCCCGCGTTTCCCCTGGGGCGGCGCCCTGGGGGGGATCGTGGCGCTTCTGGCCATCATCTTTCTCTTCTCGACGTGGTACACCGTCGCCCCCGAAGAGGTGGGGGTCGTGCTGCGGCTGGGGCGCTACGTGCGCCAGGGGAATCCGGGACTGAACACCAAATGGCCGTATCCGATCGAGACGGTCCTGAAGGTGCCCGTCCAGAGGCAGCTCAAGGAGGAGTTCGGCTTCCGCACCCAGAAGGCGGCGGTCAGCACGCGCTATTCCGAGGGGGGCTTCACGAGGGAGTCGCTGATGCTCACGGGCGACCTGAACGTCGCCATCGTGGAGTGGACGGCGCAGTTCCGCGTCCGCGATCCGTACAAGTACCTGTTCAAGGTGCGCGAGGTGCGCGAGACGTTCCGCGACCTGAACGAGGCGGTCATGCGCGAGGTGATCGGTGACCGCGGAGTCAACGAGGTCCTGACGATCGGCAGGCAGGAGATAGCGGCCGCCGCGGAAAAACGGCTGCAGGAGCTGTGCGATCAATATGAGATGGGTGTCAAGGTGGAGCAGATCGTCCTGCAGGACGTCAACCCGCCGGACGCGGTGAAGGCCTCGTTCAACGAGGTGAACCAGTCGCAGCAGGAGCGCGAGAAGATGATCAACGAGGCGCGCGCCGAATACAACAAGATCATCCCCAAGGCGCGCGGCGAGGCGGAGCAGGCGATCCAGCAGGCCGAAGGGTACCGCACCGAGAGGATCAACCGCGCGCGGGGAGACGCCGAGCTGTTCCGCGCCGT
Source organism: Candidatus Polarisedimenticolia bacterium (assembly GCA_036001465.1). Lineage (NCBI taxonomy): Bacteria > Pseudomonadati > Acidobacteriota > Candidatus Polarisedimenticolia > Candidatus Polarisedimenticolia bacterium. The sequence goes on along the minus strand of DASYUH010000032.1, from coordinate 24,915 downwards.
GCACGCCTCCTACCTCCGCTCGCCGGAGGTCACGCGGCGGCGGATCCATCTCGAGACGATGAACGCGGTCTTCCCGAAGCTGAAACGCAAGATCATCGTGGACGAGCGGCTGAAGGGGCTCCTGCCGCTGCTCAACCTGGACGAGGCGAAACCATGACCGCGGTCCGCGCCGTCGCGGCGGGAGCTCTGGTCCTCTTTGCGGTGATCGTCCTGTCCGGGACCGTCTACCAGGTCGCCGAGACCGAGCAGGTGGTGATCACCGAGTTCGGCCAGCCGGTCGGGCATGCCGTGACCACGCCCGGGCTCCACGTCAAGAAGCCGTTCGTCCAGAAGGCGAACTACTTCGACAAGCGCTTCCTGGAATGGGACGGCGACCCCAACCAGGTCCCCACGCGGGACAAGCGCTTCATCTACGTCGACTGCTTCGCGCGCTGGCGCATCACCGACCCGCTGCTGTTCTTCCAGCGCCTGCGCGACGAGACCGGCGCCCAGTCCCGCCTCGACGACATCCTGGACGGCGAGACCCGCAACACCGTCGCCAAGCACGATCTGATCGAGGTCGTCCGCAGCACCAACCGTCCGTTCGCCGGCGGCGACGAGGTCTCGGAAGGGGACCGCCCGCAGGGGGAGGTGAAGATCGAGTTCGGCCGCGCCGCGCTCGACATGGAAGTGCTGAAGGCCGCGGCGGCGCGCACCACCGACCTGGGGATCGAGATCCTCGATTTCCGCTTCAAGCGGATCAGCTACGTCGAGCAGGTGCAGCAGGAGGTCTACGCCAGGATGATCTCCGAGCGCAAGCGGATCGCCGAGCAGTACCGCTCCGAAGGCGCGGGCGAGTCGGCGCGCATCAACGGCGAGAAGGAGCGGGAGCTGAAGGCGATCACTTCGGAGGCGTTCCGCCGGTCCCAGGAGATACGGGGGAAGGCGGACGCCGAGGCCGGCGACATTTACGCGCAGGCCTACAACCGCGACCCCGAGTTCTACCGCTTCCTCAAGACGATGGAGACCTACCGCGAGACCCTCGACGAGCAGACGCTCCTCGTCCTGACCACCGACGGGGAGTTCCTGAAATATCTCAAGGCCTCGCGCTAGGAGCCTGTCCGCGTCTTCGGCGGGGCCGCGGATCAGCCCTCCGATCAGGGCGGGGTCGGGCAGGGGAACGGCAGCGGCCTTGGAGTGAGATCGGAATCCACTCCCGGCGCGCTCTCCCCGCATGCCGCTTCTCCCGTGATGACATAGTAAAACGCCGAGCCGGCCCGCGGATTCGCGGCATCGACGGAGAGGAGCGGACCGTCGCCGGCGGCGTCGTCGCTCTCGAAGCACGCGTGGTCGTAACGTGGCGTGCGGCTTCCCATCCCGCCCGAAGGGATCGTCCCGCGGTACGTGTTCCAGTGGGTCGCATCCGGCGTCGCCAGCCAGGACATCTTCTCGTTGCTGAGCATCTCGTGCCCCGTGACCAGGGACAGCGGCGGGCGCGAATGCCCGCATGCGCCGGTCGCCTCGTCACAGAAGTCGGTGGTGCAGGCGTCGCCGTCGCTGCAGTTCACCGGCTGCCCGATGCAGGCCGGCGCACCGGTGGAGTCGCGGCCGCAGGCGTCGCCGACCGTGCACGGGCTGCCGTCCTGGCAGGCGATGCCGAAGACGGGATCGGAGCGACAGAGTCCGTTCGCGCAGGAGTCCACCGTACAGGGATTGCCGTCGTTGCAGTCGAGGGGCTGGATGAGGCAAGCCCCCGTGGCCGGGTTGCAGCTGTCGACCGTGCACGGGTTGGTATCCGCACAGGCCGGCGTTCCCTGGCACGTGGGAGCGGTCGCCCCCGGGACCTGGACGCAGAGATCGTGCGAGGTGCACAGGTTTCCGTCGTCGCACGCCTGCCCCGCGAGCGGATCGAACCGGCATTGCCCCGTGGTGGCGACGCATGAGTCGAGCGTGCAGGCGTTGCCGTCGTCGCAGGTGACGGGCCGGTTGACGCACCTCCCCGTCGTCGGCTCGCAGAGGTCCTCGGTGCACGGGTTCTGGTCGTTGCACGGGACCGGATCGCCGCAGACGCCGCTCCTGCAGGTCGAGCCGACGGTGCACGGATTGCCGTCCTGGCAGGGCAGGCCGTCCGGCTCGGCCGAGGTCTTGCATTGGCCCGTCTGCGTGTTGCAGGTATTGCGGGTGCACGGGTTGAAATCGTCACAGTCGAGGTCGGAGAAGCACACCTCCTCGGGAGCGAGCGAGATCCCGACCCGAGGATCCTCCACGCAGACCTCCAGCTCGGTGGGCAGAACGGTGACCACGGAATAGCTGTTGCCGTGCCGGTTGATGTCACGCGGGTTCGCGCCGGCCGGGCAGTTCGGGTGAGGCCCGGGGATGCCCGGGACCTGGAAGGCGTCCTGCACCGCCTTGGCGACGTCGTCGGCCGAGCCCCCGAGGGGAAGGGGGACCCTGATGGTGCAGTTGCCCAGGCCGCTGCGCTCGCGGAACACGAGCGATCCGCCGGAGGCGCCACCTGCGGCGGTCTCGAAGCGGGCCCGCATGATGCGCAGCTGGTTGGTCACCGGCGTGCCGAGCTTGTTCATCCTGAAGCAGACCCCCGTGGCCTGGCCGGGGGCGGCGCGCAGGGAGGGGACCAGCTGCCCTCCGATCAACCCCGGGGCGAGGAGCTTCAGGTTGTCCAGGTCCGGGAAGAGGTCCTCCTCCTCATCCATCGTGCGGCCGGGCAGGAGTTCGCCGCTCACGCCCTTGGCGATGCAGGTCGCGTCGGCATTGACCGCGTCGCGTGCCTTCTTGAGGACGTCGGCTGGTGTGTCGGTCGCCGCGATCGGCACGTTGACGGAGCACAGAGTCTCCGTGGTTCCGTCCCCCGTCTGCAGCGTCGGGAGCAGCTGGAAAGCCCCCGCGGGCAGGGCGTCGATGGAGACATTCTTGTTGTTCGAGGCGGAAAATCCCCCGAGCCCGGTCAGGCTGATCCAGGAGCTGGGGGGGCTCGTGACGTCGGGGCAGCCCGTGATCAGGTCGATGCCGACCTGAGGGCCGCAGATGGCCACGACGGCCGCCGCCTTGTTGCCGGGCTGGTTGCAGGATGAGATGTTCACGCCTCCCAGACAATTGCCGTTGAGGCAGGCCCACGCCACCGGCTTGCCGTTCCAGAAACCTCCCTTGCTCGTGACCAGCACGCCGCTTGCGTCGGTCGTGATCGTGCCGCCGATGGCGTCCTGCGTCCCCGTGGCGCACACCGTGCTGTTCTGCCGCAGGATCTTGAGCGTGCAGTTCTGGCCGGGAAGAAAACCGCTCCCGTAGACCGGGATGTCCCAGATGGCGTCGTCCACCCAGCCCTCGAAGTTGCTGAGGAACGGGCTCGTGAGAATGAACGCGCCGCGGCCGTGAGTCCCCGCGAACACCCTGCCGCGCGACTCATCCATGGAGATCTCGAAGACCGGGACCCGGGGCAGACCCGTGCTGAAGCGGAACCAGCTCCCGCCGCCGTTGAGACTCTTGTAGATGCCGATGTCCGTGCCGAGCCAGAGGCGGCTCGGCGCGCTGGGCTCGACGAGGATGGTGTTGGCCGGCACGCCGTTGAGATCGCCGTGCGCGGCGGTCGCGGTCCATGTGGTCCCGCCGTTGGTGGTCTTGTAGACATGGATGCCCGAGAAGAACCCGGACAGCGTCGCATAGGCTGTGTCCGAGCTGGTCGGGTCCACGGCGATCCAGGTGATCGGCGCGGCGGGAAGCCCGCTGTCCTTCTCGGTCCAGCAACAGCCGATCCCGGGGCAGGCGCTGGCGCAGGCGGAGTTCGTGGCGAACACCTTGCCGCTGTAGTAGCCAAGGTAGATGCGGTTGGGATCGCCGGGGGCCACGGCGATCGCCGAAATGACGTCCTGCCCGAACACGATGTCGTCGGTCACCGGCGCCGTGCTGAGGACCGGGCTGACGGCGGTCCAGTTGCCGGCGTCGTTGGTGCTCTTGAACAGCCTGTTGGTCCCGAAGTAGAGGGGATGGGGGGACGTCGGGTCCTGCACGAACGGCGAATAGAAGGAGCGCGGATCGGTGGTGTTGAGCCCGGCGTTGATCACGTCTCCGAAGGAAGCGCCTCCGTCGCTCGATCGTTTCGGGACCACGCTGAAGGGATCGGGCACGTTGGTCGTCACGTACATCCGCATGACGTTGTCCAGGTCCATGATGGAGAAACCGCCGTCGCCGCAGCACGGCAGGGTGTCCCACCCGCTGAGGCCGGTCCACATCTGTCCGGTGTTGTCCTGGGCCCCGCCGATCACCCTCGCCGTCAAAGGCGACGACGCGATCGACTGGAAGCCGAAGGACTGGATGTTTCCGTTTTTCGGCGTCCAGGTGCCGCCCCCGTCCGCCGAGGTGACGAGGCCGCCGTCATTGACGTTGTAGACCCGGCTCAGGTCGCTCTGATGGAAGACCACGGAGTGGTGGTCGAAGTGCGAGACGCCGCCCAGCGTGTTGGTGTCGGCGACGGACCAGGACGCGCCGCTGGTGGTGGACTTGCAGAGGCGGATGGCGCCCAGGAAAAGGGTGGTCGACGTCGTGGGGTGGACCGTCAGGGCGTGCGTGTAGCGCGAGTATCCGTTCGGGCAGTTGTCGGTCTCGGATTCGGTCCCCGTGTAGGTCTGCGTCCAGTTCATCCCGCCGTCAATCGACTTGAAGACGTCGGGCGAGCAGCCGTCCAGGAGCCGGTCGGGGCAGTGCCCGAACGAGGCGTAGAGGATGTCGGGGTTGGTGCGGAAGAGGGCGATCTCCACGTGATCGAAGGTGGTGTTGTTCACGTTGGGCAGGCCGTTGACGCTGGGGCATCCCATGGGCTTCGGCACGCCCTTGTTCAGCGGGCACCAGTTGACGCCGCCGTCCGTGCTCTTGAAGATTCCCCGCCCCAGGTATCCGGCATAGAGGACCATGCTGTTGTTCGGATCCATCTCGAGATCGGTCGGCCGGAACCCGTCCGCCCCGGGAATGGTCAGCTTGCTCCAGCTGTTGCCGTTGGTGGTCGATTTGTAGATGCCGTAGCCGCCTGGAGACGGCTCCGGGGCGGTGACGGTCGACTCCGAGGCGGAGGCGGTGACGCCGCTGGAGAGGGTGACGTAGAGGACCTGGCCGCTTCCCGAGGTGGTGGGATCGAGGACGACGTTGTAGATGGAGCCGTGCTTGAAGCTGTACGGGGTGCCGGTCTTGTTGCTCCAGAACACGTCCGGCCCATCGACGGACCCCACGAGCAGGCCCTTGCCGTAGAACGTGTCACGCCGGATGGCGTTCTCGCCGGTGCCGGCGTAAATCGACAGGCAGCCATTGGCGCCGCAACCCGCCAGGGCCAGCGATCCGATCGCCAGCGACGGCTGGTCGTCGGACTTGGGCGCCCAGGTCGTTCCGCCGTCGGTGGAGTGCCACACGCCGCCCTGAGAGGTCCCGACCCAGATGTCATCCGGGTTGGACGGATTGGCCGCCACGGCCGTCGCCCTGCCGCTCACCCCGCCCGGAAACGGTGTGAAGTGGCCCGGAGCCGGTCCGATCGGGTACCAGTTGATTCCCTCGATCGCCGCCCGGTACGGATGAGTCCACGCGAGAGCAAGCAGGAGAACGCCGAAAACGGCCGCTGAAATCCGAGAGTGTCGCGGGAGCATGGGAGACCTCCCTTCCACGGAAGACCGAGCGTTGGTGAATGGACCGCACCATTCCACAGCGCGCGCGGGCTGTCAAGAGCCCTTTTTGAATGGAAGCCTGCGGCCGGATGGCGGCCCGAGGAGGCGCCGGATGTCGGCGACGAGCGCCCGGGAGGCGGCGCGGCTCCTGGCCTCGACTTCCCGGTACAGCCGCAGAACGTCTTTTCCGGCGGGTGTGAGACGGGCGCCCCCGCCCCGCCACTTCGAGGTGACGACCAGCGGCCTGACGAAACAGGCGTTCATCGTCTCGACCAGGAGCCAGGCGCGCCGGTAGGACATCCCGATCGACCGGGCCCCCGCGGAGATGGAGCCGGCGCGCCCGATCGCCTCGAGCAGATCGGCCTTGCCCGGTCCCATCGCGATCGTCGATCCCAGGCTGATGCGCCAGCGCGGCCTGGCGATCCAGGCCCGGCGCGACTCGGGGCGTGTGCGGCCTCGCGCGCTCATCGTATATCCTGATATATAATGCCGGCGTCCACCCGGACGGACAGCAGTCTACCGCAGCCTCGGGAGGTTCGAGGATGAGATGGTGGAGTCTCGCCGCGTCGCCGGCCGCGGCGGCCGGAATCCTGGGGCTGGCGGTCGCCCGGGCGGGCGTGCCGGCCCCGGCGCCAGCCGCCCCGACCGAGATCGTGGTGTACGCGGCCTCGAGCCTGCGCGACGTCCTGCAGCGGCTCGCCCCCGCCTGCGAGAAGGCCATCGAGGCGCGTCTGGTGTTCAACTTCGGAGCCTCGAACGACCTCGCGCGGCAGATCGAGGCGGCCAACAAGGCCGATGCCTTCCTGTCCGCGGACGAGGCTTGGATGGATCACGTCGCCCGGGTCGGGCTCGTGGACCCCGGCTCGCGCCGGTCCCTGCTCTCCAACCGACTGGTCGTCGTGGGCGCGTCCGATTCGGCCCTGCGCATCGGCTCGGCGTCCGACCTCGGCTCGCCTGCGATCCGGCGGATCGCTCTGGGCAATCCCGAGGCGGTCCCCGCCGGCAAGTACGCGCGGGCGTGGCTCGAGAAGGCAGGCGTCTGGGAGTCCGTCGCGGATCGTGTGACGCCTGCGCTGGACGTGCGGGCCGCCCTGGCCGCGGTCGAGTCGGGGGCCGCCGGCGTCGGGATCGTCTACCGCACCGACGCGGCGATCTCCAGCAAGGTCAGGGTGCTGTACGAAGTCCCCGCCGCGGAGGAGCCGCGAATTTCCTATGCGGTCGCGGCGCTCGGGAAGCGTCCCAACGTCGAGGCGGCCAGGCGCTTCGTGGCATGGCTTGCCGGGCCCGCAGCCCTGGCGGCGTTCGAGCGATCCGGGTTCATCGTGCAGGCCGGGACGCCTTGATCGGTTCCGCGGTGTCCCCCCTGCTCATCAGCTTCAAGGTCGCGTGCTGGGTCACCGTCCTGGTCCTGCCGCCGGGCGTCCTGATCGGCCTCCTCCTGGCGCGCGGCGGCTTCAAGGGGAAGAGCCTGATCGAGACGATCGCCTCGCTCCCCCTGGTCCTGCCTCCGACGGCGATCGGGTACCTTCTGCTCAGGATGCTGGGGAGGGACGGACCTCTCGGTGAATCGTCGCTGGGATTCGATCTCGATCTGCTGTTCACCTGGAAGGGGGCGGTCCTGGCTTCCGGCGTCATGGCGCTGCCGCTGGTCGTGCGGACCTCGAGGGTGGCGTTCGATGAGGTCGACTCCCGCCTCGAGGGGATCGCGCGCACGCTGGGACTGGGACGGGTCAGGACGTTCGTGGAGATCACTCTGCCCCTGGCCCGCCGCGGCCTTCTGGCGGCGGCGGTCCTGGGCTTCAGCCGGGCGCTGGGGGAGTTCGGGGCGACCATCATCGTGGCCGGGAGCATTCCGGGACGGACGCAGACCCTGGCCCTGGCCATCTTCAGCGACATGCAGATCGGCCACGATCGCGCAGCGATGACGCTGGTCGCAGTCACCGTGGTCCTCGCGTTCGCGGCCGTCTTCACGGTCGAGATCCTCCTTCGCAAGCGCGCGCGCTCCGCATGATGCCGAGCCTGCTCGTTGACCTCACGATGCCGCTCGACCGATTCACGCTCTCGGTCGAATGGGAGACGTCCGAGGCGGCGCTGGGCATCTTCGGCCCCTCGGGGGCCGGCAAGACCTCGATCCTGGAGTCGATCGCCGGGCTTCGGCGGGGAGCGCGGGGAACGATCCGGGTCGGCGGCGAGACGTGGCTCGACTCGTCCCGCGGGCTCGTCCTGCCCCCGGAGCGGCGCGGCGTCGGCTACGTCCCCCAGGATGCGCTCCTGTTTCCCCATCGCGACGTCCTGGGGAACGTGGTCTCGGGATCCCGGCGCGCCCGGAGGCCCGGAGCGCCGCGCGTCGATCCGGAGCGGGCCATCGAAGTCCTCGAGCTGGGCGATCTGCGGCATCGGGACGTCGCGTCCCTGTCGGGAGGGGAGAAGCAGCGGGTCGCCCTCGGCCGCGCCCTCTGCTCCGGGCCGGCGCTGCTGCTTCTGGACGAGCCGCTCGGGAGCCTGGACCAGCCGCTGAGGCGGCGCATCCTTCCCTGCCTGTTGCGGATCCAGAAGGAGTTCGCGGTCCCGACGATCTACGTGTCGCACGAAACCACCGAGGTCACGCTCCTGAGCCGCGAAGTCCTGGTCCTGGCGGCGGGGAAGGAGGTGGCGCGCGGCCGCCCGGAGGACGTGTTCATCGATCGTTCGATCTTTCCCATGGCCCGCGAGGGGGGGTTCGAAAACATTCTTGCCGGTCGGGTCGTCGAGGCCTCCGCGGCGGTCGCCACGGTGGAGCTCGAGCCCGGCGTGCGCGTGTCGGTCGCCGCGCCGGGCCTCGAGGCGGGGCGCGAGGTGATCGTGGCGGCGCGGGCCGAGGAACTGATTCTGGCGGTGCATCCGCCCACGGGGCTGTCGGCGCAGAACATCCTGGCGGGAGAGATCCGGGAGATCCGGCAACCGGCGGCCGAGGACGGCGGGGCCGGGCAGGTCGTCGTGGTCGTGGCGGTGGGCCGGCTGGGCGCGCCGGTGCTCGCGACGATCACGGCGCAGGCGTGCCGGCAGCTCGCCCTCGCTCCCGGCGGGCGGGCGCACCTGGTGTGCAAGGCGAACTCGCTTCACCTGCTGGCGACGCGTTGATGGATTCAACAACCACAAGGAGGCGCAAGGTGCGGCACGGACTTCACGGATGGGTAGCCCTGTCGATCCTGGCCCTGGCGATGGGCCGTCCCACGGGGGCCGCGACGGCCCCCGAGGCGGGGGAGAAGAAAAAGATCGAGATCGAGCTCCGGCTGATGTTCTGGGCCGTCGCCGGCGGGGCCGACGACCTCCCCTCGGGGTCCCCCGCCCCGACGCCGCAGACCGAGGACATCCAGGACCTGTTCCTGAGGCGGGGGAGAGTGATTCTCGTGGCCCAGGCGTCCCCCAAGGTGGACCTCTACGCCCAGCTCGGGCAGGACAATGTCGGCAGCAAGGTCCTGAGGGACGATGCGGGGTTCCGCGTCAAGGATCTGTACCTCAACTACAAGCGCGCCGACGCGCTTCAATTCATGGTGGGCCAGTTCAAGGTCCCGTTCCTGCGCCAGAACCTCCAGTCCGCATTCAATCAGCTCCTGGTCGATCGCGCGCTCCTCCCTTCGCTCCGGCCCGCGATCGAAGGGAGCCGGGACCAGGGAGGGATGATCTGGGGGAACCACGGCGGCCTGCAGTACCGGGTCGCCGTGTTCGACGGATCGGACCAGGAAGACAGCAACCCCACGAGCAGCCTGCGCGGGGCGGCGCGCGTCTCCTGGAACTGGTTCACCCCCGAGACCGGAGCGGGCTACACCGGCACCACCATCGGAGAGAAGCGGATCCTGCAGGTCGCCGTGCAGGCGGACGCCCAGAACCACAGGCTCGACTCGAAGGACGATTCCGCGTTCACCGCCGAGTCCCGCGCCTACCGCGCCTGGGCCGCGGACCTCTTTTACGATCAGCCGTTCGCCGGGACGTGGGCGCTGACGTTCGAGGGGGCCTGGCTCGAGCGCCGCGACGATTATGACGGCCCGGGCGCCGACACCCGGTCGATCCGCGGGTACTACACCCAGGCCGGGCTTCTCCTCCCCGGGCACGTCGGTCCGGGCCGGCTCCAGGTCGTCGGACGCTACGAGAATCTCGACACCGACCGCGGCGCGGTGACGGCCACCGTCCACAACCGCACCGCCGGCCTCACCTATTTCGCCGCCGGGCACGGCCGCAAGATCCAGCTCGACTACACCGAGCGCCACGAGCGGCCGACGGCCCTCGACAACGACGAGATTCGCCTCTCGGTGGTCACCACATTCTGAGAGGTGTCTCCTTGATTCAAGCAGGGGCTCGTCATAGAATGACGGCCTTCTTCAGGGAGACAGGTCCATGACACGAGACCCAGTCCGTCCGCCTGGCACGCGGCCGTGGGTCAGGTGGTGCGCGACAGTCCTCGCGCTCGCGTTCGTCCTGGTGGCGGTCCACCAGATCGTCCCGCATCACCCGGACCATGCCCGCTGTCCGGTCTGCACGTCGCAGGATCGTCCTTCGCTGGCGGTCTCCGATGTGCGCGTGCCGCTTCCCCGGCCGGTCACGTTCCGGCTACCGCTGGAGCCGACCGCCGATCGCACGCTTTGCAGTGTCTCCGTCCTCCACCCCCTGCGCGGTCCCCCAGTCCTCCTCGCGGTCTGACAGCCCATACGTCGTGAATGAATAGCGGGACATCCGTCCCGAGACGGCCACCATTCCGTCCGCCGGCGCACGCGCCGCGGGGATGACGGCGCCGTCTTCGATGATTGACCGTCCGCGTTGCGGAAGAAATACAGGGGGGGATCCATGCGATCAAAACGAAAGTCATTGAGTTCCCTTAGTGTTGCAGCGTTCCTTGCGATGGTGGGTGTGACAGGCCTGAGGGCGCAGACAGCCGGATCTGCGGAAACGCCCGCGACGCCTGAGCGTCCGGCGCAGGGCAGCATTACCGGCACGGTAACGACCAAGGACAGCAAGAAGCCGATTCTGGGGGCGGAGATCGAGGTTATCGGTCAGTACCGGATCGCGCGGAGCGACTCGTCCGGACACTTTACTCTGGGAGATCTCCCGCCCGGAAAGTATCTGCTCTCGGTCCGGGCCACGGGGTACGGGTCGTATTCGGGCCAGGTCCCGGTCGAGGCGGGCAAGCCGGCGAGCGTCGAGGTCGTGCTCGACGTGCAGTTCCACGAAGAGAAGCTGACGGTGACGGCGAGCGTGGAGGCGCGGGATCCTCTTCAAGTGTACCAGCCGACGGACGTCATGGGAGCCAAGGAGCTGGAGCAGCGCGCCGCCGTGTCGCTCGGCCAGACGCTGGGCAACGAGCCGGGGGTCTCGCAGACCGGTCTCACGCCGGCGGCCGGACGGCCGGTCATCCGCGGGTTCGGCGGCGACCGTGTGCTGATTCTCGAGGACGGGCTGCGCGTCGGCGACGTGTCGTCGATCTCGCCGGACCATGGCGTGGCCTCCGATCCGGCGGGAGCGGAGCAGATCGAGATCGTGCGCGGGCCGGCGAACCTCCTGTACGGGAGCAACGCCATCGGCGGCGTGATCAACATTCTCGGCAATGAAGTGCCGCTGCACCTGCACGAGAAGCCCACCGGCAGCCTCCTCCTGCTCGGAGGTTCGAACGCCGGCGAGATGTCCGCCACGGCGGACATCGAGGCGGCGGCCGGGCCGGTCGGGTTCCGCGTCGGGGGCGGGCACCGTGAGGCGGACGAGTTCGACTTCAAGGGGGGCACGGCGGGGAACTCGCAATACGACACCGACACCGCGCACGTGGGGGCCTCCTTCGTGAAGCCGGGGGGGATGTTCGGCGTGGCCTATCGATCGTGGGAGGCGGACTACGGGATCCCCGTCGACGACGCCGGGGCCGCGGTCCCTCCGGGCGACCCGGGCGTCACGATCGGCATGAAGCAGCACAGCCTCAAGGCGCGCGGCGAGGTGGACAAGGAGTTCGGCCCGTTCAAGGCGGCGCGCTTCGAAGCGGTGAGCCGCACCTACGAGCACACGGAGTTCGAGGACGATGGGACGCCCGGCACGAAGTTCGACCTCGACACCACCGAGCTCCGCGTGGACGTGTCCCAGAAGGTGCACGGGCGCTGGAACGGCTCGTTCGGGCTGTGGAACCTCGACCAGGACTTCTCCGCCGTCGGGGCCGAGGTGCTGGTCCCGAAGGCCAGGACCAAGGGGTACGCGGGCTTCGTGTACGAAGAGCTGGCGTTCGACAAGATTCGGTGCCTTGCGGGGGCCCGATTCGAGAGCGTGAAAGTCGATCAGGCGGCGACGGGAATCGACAAGAGCTTCGATCTGGTCTCCGCGGCCCTGGGGACGATCGTGAAGCTCAACGACCCGCTCAGCCTGTCGGCGAATCTCACGCATAGCTCCAAGGCGCCGAGCGCCGAGGAGCTGTTCGCGGACGGCCCGCACGCCGCGACCTTTGCCTTCGAGGTGGGGGACGAGACGCTCGGCAAGGAGACGAGCCTCGGCCTCGACCTGTCCTTGAGGATGAGAACGAAGCGGCTGGGTGGCGAGCTCACGTTCTTCAAGACGCGCTTCAGCGATTTCATATTCATCAGTCCCACGGGCCTCGTCAACGCCGGATCGGGATTCCCCATTTTCCAGTACGGCGCGGCCGACGCCGATTTCACCGGCTTCGAGCTGCACGGCGATCTCAACCTGCGCGAGCATTTCATCCTCGAGATCCTCGCCGATTCGGTGCGGGCCCAGAACACGGGCATCGACGAGCCGCTGCCGCGCATCACGCCGACCCGCTTCGGGGGCGGCCTGCGCTACGAGACCGACAGTTTCTTCGTGGCGGCGGAGGCGAGGGGCGCGCTGCGCCAGGACAGGGTGGCCCCGTTCGAGACGGAAACGGGCGGGTACACGATCTACAACGTCTACGGAGGGATCACGCTCGCGGGGAAGGGGATCCTGCACCGCATCGGCGTGCGGCTCGAGAACCTGTCCGACAAGCTGTATCGCAACCACATCTCGCCGATCAAGGACGTCATACCCCAGCAGGGGCGGAACCTCCAGATGACATATCGCTTGCTGTTCTAATCTTTGGTGTTCGGATGAGCGTGCCGTGTCCCGGGCGCGGCCGGCGCCATGTCGTTCGGCACCGGCCACGCCCGCGCTCGAGGAACTCGCGACGGAGAAAGGCTTGGACCGCTTCACGGTCATTGACGAATCCACGAAGGCGTCGTACCTTCGCGGGTGCCCGGACGCGTTCCAGGGAGTCAGCCCACCGTGCAAAAGCAGCCCATTCGCATTCTACTAGCCGTCGCCGTCCTGCAGGCGTTCGCCACGGTCCCGGCGGAGCCTGCCCGCCCCGCCGCGAAGCTCGATCCCATGCTGCATCGCCTCATCCATGGGATGAAGATCGACGCCTCCGGCAGAAGGACCGGCCTCGATCCCGGCGAGCTGCAACTGTACGCGCGCGTCCTGGCGATCGATCTCGAACAGACGCCACCGATCGCGCGGATCAGGATGAAGCTCGACGATGGGGCGCGGCACGCGGTGGAGAAGCTGGGGGTGGTCACGTACGGCGCGCTGGGTGGATTCGCCAGCGCCGTCGTGCCGATTCCCCGGCTCAAGGAGATCGCCGACCTGCCTGGCATCGAATGGATCGAAATCGGGCGGCAGTACCGTCCGAATCTCGACGCCAGCATCCCGGCGATCCGGGCCGATCAGGTCGCAGCCGGCGTGGGCGCGCGCGGGGCCGGAGTCCTCGTGGGTATGGTCGACACCGGAGTCGACTGGCGAAATCCCGATTTTCGCAACCGCAACGAGGACGGCACTCCCGGGACGACCCGCATCAAGTATCTCTGGAGCCAGGACGACGCCTGCGTGGGCACCCGTCCGCCGGTTCCGTTCGATTTTGGCTGCCTGTACACGGAGACCGACATCAACGCGGCGCTCGGCGGCGGCCAATCGATCACCGCGCCGGACGCCGGATTTCACGGCAGCCACGTTCTCGGAATCGCCGGCGGCAACGGCCACAGCACGGGGAACGGGCAGCCGCCCGACACCTACGTCGGCGTGGCGTCGCATGCCGATCTGATCGTCGTCAAGACTTTCCCCGAGCCGGGAGACGCTTCCTGCGCCACCTGCTTCGATCTCTCCGCGGCCCTCGATTTCATCGACGCGAAGGCGGCCGAGCGGGGGGAGCCGTACTCGATCAACATGAGCCTCGGCACGGACCTGGGCGCACACGATGGCTCCGAATCCACGGAGGTCACCATCGACGCGCTGACCGGCCCCGGGAAGCCCGGCAAGGTCGTGAGCGTTTCGGCCGGAAACATCCGGGGAGCGGGTATTCACGCCTCCGGTGTCGTGTCCGCCGGCGGGACCGTCACACTCACGTTCACGATCCCGAGCTATACGGCGCTTCCCGGAATCTTCAACGACGTCCAGGCCTGGGAGCTGTGGTATGCGAATGGCGACAACCTGACGGTCACCCTGAAGGATCCGACCACATCGCCGTGCGGCGGAGCGGTCCTGTCGCTCGCCAATACCACCGGCGGCGGGCAGCAGGGGATCGCCACGAACAGCGGCACGATGATCATCGATGATACCGGCTCCCCGGCCGCGAACGGAGCGCGCTTCTTCGACATGGAAATCGACGACCAGAGCGGGCGTCCTCCGTGCCCTGGCACCTGGTCGCTCGATGTGCGCGGCAACACCGTCACCCAGGGGGGGCGGTTCGACACGTGGATCTGGTTCTCCAGCTTCGGCTCGGCGCAGGCCTTCGCAGACTGGAACCAGCCCGACTTGACGGAGCTGATCAGCATGCCCGCGACCTCCTTCAACGCCACCTCCGTCGCGGCCTTCGTCACCAAGAAACAGTGGATCGACGTGGACGGAATCGGCCGGATCTATGCGGACCCGAGCATCGTGGTCGGCGCGCTGGCGGATTTCTCGAGCCCCGGACCGACTCGCGACGGGCGCATCAAGCCGGACATCGCCGCTCCCGGCATGGGCGTGGCCTCGGCCCTCGCCTCCGACGCGGCCGCAAGCATTCTGGGCGGCACGCTCCGCCCGCGCGTGGTCCAGGACGGCGTGCACTGGGTGATCGAGGGGACGAGCATGGCCGCGCCGCACGTGACCGGCGTCTATGCCCAGATGCTCGGACTGAACCCGCGGCTCGACGCGGTCCAATTGCGCGCCCTCGCGAAGGGGAGCGCCCTGCAGGACGCCTTCACGGGCGCCACCCTCCCCAACAACGATTGGGGTGCCGGGAAGCTCGACGCCCTCGGCTCGGTGCAGGCGCTCATCAAGTCCATCCCCGATCTCTCGGCCTCCTCGAGCGGCAACACGTTCACCTGGAGCGCCATTCCGACGGCGACGACCTACAATGCCTACCGTGGAACGCTCTCACTCAAGGGCAGCACGTACTACGGCACCTGCTTTGCTCAAGGGCTGCCGTCGCCTTCCTTCTCCGACCCATCGAGTCCTCCCGCCGGCGACGGTTATTTCTACCTGGTGACCGGGGTCAAGGACGGCATCGAAGGCCTGCTCGGCTTCGCCGCGGACGGCGTCACGCCGCTGCCGAACAATTCCCCCTGTCCGTAATCGCGATTTGTGTTCTATGCGCGACAGCCCCGGGGGGCTGGTGCGGCCCCCCGGACCTCGGTCAGAACGGGTGCGACACGCCGAGCATGATCCCGGGCCCCGGCGCGAGGTTGACCTCGTTCACCTTCTGGTACACGGGGACCTGGACGAACCCGTAGATGGACGTGCCGGTCTTGATCTCGAGCCGGATCCCGGGGGTCAGGTTGACGAGGGTGGAGCCGGTCGACGGGACGCCGTCCCCCAGGAACTCGTCCCGATCGGCCCTCCGTCCGTTCACCTGCAGGGACCATGTGACCAGATGCTCCGTCCGGTAGCGGAACCCGGTGCTCGTCTGGATCTCGTCGCCGAACCGGTAGTCCAGTCCGTTCTCCCCGTTCCACCGGTAGGAGCCCGAGAGAAACCATTCCCCCTTCTGGGGAACGATCTGGCGCGACCAGGCGAGGGATCCGATGAAGTCGGTCGAGCCGGTGCCGGGCTCGATGGTCGGCTCGTTGATCTCCCCTTCGCTGTCGAGCAGTTTGTACTGGCCGGTCGGCAACTTGACGGCCAGGCCGCCGATCAGGATCTGCCGCGCCTTGACCGCCAGGGCATAACGGATCCCCGCCCGGATGTCGCCGAAGCCGGAGGAGCCGTCCGCATTCGAGAAGTGCTCGTCGACGGTGCCGACGTCGCCGAAGTGCTCGTGATCGCGGTCGTTGATGACCGGCAGCTGCCACTCGAGGGCCAGCCGGTCGGTCAGTCCGTAGGCCATGTCGATCTCGACCAGGGTGTTCTGCGTCCGGATCTCCCGGTGGTGGTCCGGCTCGAGGACGCCGCTCTCGAAGTCGACCCTGGGCGTCAGGACCTCGCCGACTTTCCGGGTCCCGGAGAGCTTGCGGTCCTGGACGACGTAACGAAACGACAGGTCCACGATGAGCTGGCCCCGGTTCCCGACCCCCTCCTGGGTGCCGGTGACGAGGAAGCAGTTGGCCGAGCCGCACGTTGCATGGACCGTGGTCGGGCGGGTGAACAGCATCAGGCAGGCGCCTGCGGCAAGAATACGGGCAGTACGCAGAGACACGGCAGTTCCCTCCGTTCGAGAAGCGGGTTGAGGATCAGAAGCGGCTGAATCGCTTCAGGAACGCGGGCGCGGGGGATGAAACGGCGGGTCGAGGCTCGGTCCCGCGGCGGGGCGCCAGTCTTCCACGTGAACCGGCCGCTCCGCGATCAGCGGTTGCGAGGCCTCGGGGCGGGGGAGGAGGGCGGGCCGTCCGCTTCCGAGCGGCGCCATCGGGATCTCGGAGGAGGCCCCGGCCCCGCATGGACGTCCGAGGCGACAGCGATCGACGTCCTTCCCGGGGGCGCAGCAGCACGACCGGCCGCAGCGGGCCATGGCGCAGGCGGTTCCGCCGCGGGCCGCCAGCGGAGGAACGAAGGAGGCGAGGCAGGACAGGAGCATCCCCACCGCCACGAATCGAAACCGCACGTCCACCGACCTCCCCTCGAGAGGCAGGGATTCTAGCACCCTCCCTCGGGCTCTTCCACGGCGCGGCCGCGAGCGGGCCACCACGCGGTCCGGGCGTGGTACTCTTCCGCCGCCGACACCCCTCGAGGGACCGATCGATGCGCTGCCAGTCGTGCGCGAGCGACATCCCCGAAACCAGCCGCTTCTGTCTCATCTGCGGCGCGCCGCTCGAATCCCGGTCAGAAACCCCCACGCGGACACACATGCAGGAGGCGGGATCGCAGGGGACCTCGAGGCCCGAGCGGTTCCTCCCCGGCACGCTGCTCGCCGGCCGCTACCGCATCGTCGGGCTCCTGGGCCGCGGAGGAATGGGGGAGGTGTATCGCGCCGACGATCTGAAGCTGGGGACCCGGTCGCGCTGAAGTTCCTGCCTCAGGAGCTCGAGGCGGAGCCCGGAAGGCAGGGGCGTTTCCTGAACGAAGTGCGTCTGGCGCTGCGGGTGACCCACCGGAACGTCTGCCGCGTCCACGACATCGGCGAGGCCGACGGCCAGCAGTTCCTGTCGATGGAGTACGTCGACGGAGAAAACCTCGCCTCGCTCCTGCGGCGGATCGGACGGTTCCCGCTCGATCGGGCGATTCGCGTGGCCCGACAGCTCTGCGGGGGACTGGCCGCGGCGCACGAGCAGGGGATCCTGCACCGCGATCTGAAGCCGGCCAACGTCATGATCGACGGCCGCGGGCAGGTGAAGGTGACCGACTTCGGGCTGGCCGGCCTCGCGGCGGAGATTCAGGGGCCGCAGGTGCGGGCCGGGACACCGGCCTACATGGCGCCGGAGCAGCACGCGGGGCGGGAGGTGACCGTCCGGAGCGACGTCTACGCCCTGGGGCTGGTGCTCTACGAGCTGTTCACGGGCAAGCCCGCGTTCGAGGCGCGCACGCCGGAGGAGCTGTCGCGTCGGCGCGATTCGACGCCGGCGAGCCCGGCCAGTCTGGTCGACGGGCTCGACCCCGCGGTCGAGCGGGTGATCCTGCGCTGTCTCGAGACGGATCCGGCTCTCCGCCCCGCGTCGGCCCTCGCGGTGGCGGCCGCCCTGCCGGGAGGGGACCCGATCGGGGCCGCCCTCGCGGCCGGCGAGACCCCGTCCCCGGAGCTTCTGGCCGAGGCAGGGCAGAGCTCAGGGTTGAGTCCGGCCCTCGCCTGGGCGGGCCTCGCCGCGATGGTGCTCGGCACGGGGCTCGTCGTCTTCCTGGGGGAGCAGACGGGGCTCGTGAATCTCGTCCCCCTCAGGAAGCCGCCCGACGCGCTCATCGAGCGGGCGCGGGAGATCGCGCGCGTCGCGGGCTACGACAGCGCGCCGGCCGACAGCATCGGCGCCTTCGAGCGCAACGAGGATCTACTTCGGCACCTGCAGGAATCGGGACCGCGGATCGACCCGTGGGGGCCGCTCCGTCGCAGCCGGCCCGCCGGGCTGCTCTTCTGGTACCGGCAAAGCCCCCGTCCCCTGGTGCGGCACTCCCCGGCGAGCACGGGGGACTGGTTCGCCGATCCGCCGAACAACCTGCCCGACATGCTGCAGATTGCCCTCGACCCCGAGGGCCGCCTGCAGGCGCTGACGGCCGTTCCTCCGGAGCGCCAGGACCCCGGGGAGGCGCCCGCCGGCCCCGACTGGGGTCCGATTCTCGGGGCGGCGGGACTGGGAACGGCGGCGCTGCGGGAGGCCGGCGCGTCCTGGTCGCCCCCCGTCTACGCCGATCGCCGGGTCGCCTGGGACGGGACCTATCCTGACGCGCCGGACGTGCCGATCCACGTCGAGGCCGCGTCCTTTCAGGGCCGGCCGGTCTGGTTCCGGATCTTCGAGCCCTGGAGCCGGGCTTCCGTGCCCGATGGGTCGGAGCCCCATGCCGAACGACGGGCCTCCGCGATCTTCGAGGCGGGGGCGTTCCTCATCGTGCTGACCGGCGCCGTGTTCCTTGCGGTGCGCAATATCCGGAACGGCCGGGGCGACCGGCGGACCGCTCTGCGGTTCGCTCTGTACCTGGGAGGGATCCGCCTTCTCTGGATTCTCGGGGCGCACCACCTGCCGCCGGAGCATGAGGTGGTCCTCTTCGTCGGGCACCTGGCCTACGCGATGTATCGCGTCGGCCTCGTCTGGCTGTTCTACATCGCGCTCGAGCCGTACGCCCGCCGCCTCTGGCCCCGCATGCTCGTGTCCTGGGTGAGGCTGTTCGGAGGCCGCTCGCGGGATCCGCTCGTCGGACGGGACCTCCTGGTCGGGGCGGTCTTCGGCGTGGTGTTCGCCCTGAACATCCGCATGCTCCAGTGGCTGCCCGGACGGCTCGGGCTCCCGTCGGTGCCGCCGTTCGCCGATCTGTGGAGCCTCGAGGCGCTCCGCGGGCTGCGCCACGCCGTGACCGCGACCCTGGCCATGCACACGACCAGCGTGCTCACCAATTTCATGCCGGTCATGCTGTTCCTGGTGCTCCGGCTGCTGTTCCGCAGGAGCTGGCCGGCGATCCTCCTCGTCTCGCTGGTCGGCGCCATGATTTTCTATCCCGGCGCTGGATCCCTCGCGATGTACGCCGGGTTCATGGCGGGCACCATGAGCCTGTTCTGGATCCTGCTGCTGCGCTTCGGTCTGCTGTCGACCATCACCTGCATCTCCATCGGAGACCTCCTGGCGCAGACTCCGATGACGTTCGATCTCTCGTCCTGGCGCGCGGGGGCCGGGCTGCCGGCCCTGGTCGTCATTCTGGGAGCGACCGTGTGGGCGTTCCGGATCGCGGTGGCCGGGCGCCCGCTCTTCCGCGACACGATCCTCGAGGCGGAGGTCCCCGCCTCCCACTGAAAGGGGGCGGGCGCCTTCCTCCGGGCGGATCAACGCCCCCCGCAGGCGACCGAGAACCCGGCGCTGACCCCGAAGTCCTCGGCCGTGTCGGAGAGGCCGACGAACACGGCGGAGCGGAACGTGACGCCCCGCGCCAGCGCGCGGTCGTAGCCGAGGCTGAAGTCGGCGAGGTCGGGGTTCCCTTCGATGACCGACTGGCGCCGATCGAAGAAGGCATGCCAGGACGATCGGTCCGACAGGCGCCGGTGGACGCCGGCGGTGAGCCAGGAGGTGTCGCGGAAGTCGAACCCCGCCGGATCGCCTCGCGCAGTGTGCATCCAGGTCCCGATCAGGTTCCAGGCACCTCCGAGGGGCTGCGTCACGGCGACGCCCGCGCCGAAATCGGGCTCACCGCTGCCGAGCCCTTTCGTGTCGTCGGCCGTTGGGAGTTTGATCCGGAGGATGCCGGAAACCCAGGGACGTCGCGCCGTTCCCTGGAGAACGAAGACCTCTTCCTGGACCAGCACGTCGCCGAGACCCGATTCCGCCGTGCTCCCGCCGGGGGCCGGTGCGATCACTTCGCCGTTGAGGTACAGGACCGGCTCGCGCGTCCGGATCGACAGGTACGGAACGGTCACCCGGAACTCCTGCCTCTCGGACGAGACGACGAGGATCATCGGGAGATAGACGATGGACGTATCGATCCCGGTTCCGTAATCTCCGCTGAAGTAAGCCGGGAGAAATCGGAAGTCGGTCCGGGCCCCCGCCATGGCGCTGGCGCCCGGGAGCGTCGCGGCGACGAGAGCAAAAAGGGGAAGGGCCGTGAAGGCCCTTCCCCGGGGGCAGGCGAAACGGACCCGCACCGTCGCCGCGCGGTGTCTAGGCGTTCGGCGGCGAAGGATGATCCGGTGGCTGCGGCCGCTCGGGGCGTTCCGGCAGCTGAGGCCGTTCGGGGCGCTCCGGCCGATCCGGCCGTTCTGGAGTCTCGGGACGCTCGGCGCGCTCCTGCAGGCCCGGATGATCCGGTCTCTCGCCGGCGATCAGGCCATCGAGGTTCCGCAGGGCGACGGTCCGGGTGTCGTCGAGACGATTGAGCGCCGCCTCGATCCGGGACGCGACCCGGGACGGCACCTGATCGAGCAGTCCCTGAAGCGCGGCGGTGGCGTGCTCGAACCCGGCCGCCACCGCGGCCCGGGCGCGCTCGAGACCGGTCACCTCGGGCTTGCCCGAATCCTCCTGCACGCCGGCTTCGTTCGCCGGCGCCATTCCGGCGAGGCCCTCGCCGTCGGGGCCGCCGTGACCCGTGAGCGCGGCGATGGCCTTGTCGTGTCCGGCCTGCGCCGCCGCGATCGCCTTCTCGATGCCCGGCCGGGCCTGCTCCGGGACCTTCGAGAGGAGCGCGGTGAGAATCTCCATCTGCCGGGCCGACGCGGCCTCGATCCTCTGCACCGCGTTGTCCTTGCCGGTTACGGCCGGTTTTCCCGGAGCGGCTTCGTCGGCGCGGGCCGGGACGGCGACCGACAACAGCGTCGCCGCCATCAAACTCAACAGCCTGATCCGTCGCATGGTCGTCCTCCTTTCCGAAACGGACATATGGGACATCAATACTTATACGACGAGGAGGAGTCCGAGGCAAATCAAGCCAGGGCGCGGCTTTGGCGAAGGTGGGATCAGTTCCGCGTCGCGAGGGCGATCGCCTTCGCGAGGTCTTCGAGCTTGAACGGCTTGAAGAGAATCTCGTTGCCGGCTTCCGTCAGGAACTTCTTGATCTCCGCGCTCGCTCCGTCGCCGGTCGTGAACACGATGCGCCGGGCCATCCGGGCGTTCTTCTGCAGGACCGCCCGGTAGATGTCCCTTCCGGTGCCGTGCGGCATCTTCATGTCGGAGATGATGAGGTCGTGGCCGTTCGACGCGATCTTCTGCAGAGCCTCGGGGACGTCGGAGGCGGTGTCGACCTGATGTCCCTGCGTCCTCAAAAGCTCCACCAGGAGATCCTGGATGCTCGACTCGTCGTCGATCACGAGAATCCGAAGGGAGGAGACCGTGGCGGGGACTGTGTCGGCCGTGTCGGGCAGCGCGGTCTCCGGATTGCCCAGCAGCGGCAGGTCGATCACGAACGTGGCTCCCTGGCCGGGCCCGCACTCCACCCGGATGCTGCCGCCATGCTCCTGGATGATTCCGTAGCAGAGCGACAGGCCGAGGCCGGTCCCTTTCCCTTCCTTCTTGGTGGTGAAGAACGGCTCGAAGATGCGCTCGGCGATTTCGCGGGGAACGCCCGGCCCGTCGTCCGCGATCCGGCACTCGATCCGGTCGCCGGCCTGGCGGGTCGTCAGCCGGATGGTCCCGCCGCGTTTCACTTCGACGATCGCCTGCTCGGCGTTGTTGAGGAGGTTCAGGACGACCTGCTGGATCTGGTGGAAGTCCAGCATCGTGCCCGGAAGGTCGGCGGCCAGGTCCTTCTCCACGATGATCTGGCTGGCCCGGAAGTGATAGGCCTTGAGCTCGAGAGTCTTCTCGATGATCCCGTTCAGCCCGAGGTGCTTCTTTTCGGGAGGGTGTTTGCGCGCGAACGTGAGCAGATTCCTGACGATCTTGGCGAGACGATTGGCTTCGGAGTGCACGATGTCCAGCCGTCTCTGGATCTCGGCGGGGACGCCCCTGGCGAGCAGGAGCTGCGTGTACCCCATGATGGTCGACAGAGGATTGTTGATCTCGTGCGCCACGCCGGCGACCAGCTCGCCGAGGGCGGTCATCTTCTCGGCCTGCATGAGCTGGCCCATCGCGACGTCCAGCCGGCCCTGGGTCTGGCTCAGGAGCTCCTTCGATTGCGAGTGTTCCCGCCGGAGCTCCGCCTCACGCACTTCGCGCGTCACCGCGGCGGGGAGCTTGGTCAGGCGCCCCTTGAGGATGTAGTCCTTCGCCCCCAGCTTCATGGCCTGGACGGCCTGCTCCTCGCCGATGCTGCCGGAGACGATGATGAAGGGGATGTCCCGCCCGGTCCTGTGCAGGAGCGCCAGGGCCGCCGGGGCGCTGAACACCGGCATGCTGTGGTCCGAGATGATGATGTCCCAGTCCTGGCGCGCGAGGGCGCTCTGCATGCCTTCGGCCGTGTCCACCCGCTCCCAGGCGGGATCGAAGCCGTCCTGACGGAGCTCGCGCAGCACGAACTCGGCGTCGTCCTCCGAGTCCTCGATGATCAGAAGCCGCAGCGGCTTG
This sequence comes from Candidatus Polarisedimenticolia bacterium, assembly GCA_036001465.1. Taxonomy (NCBI): domain Bacteria; kingdom Pseudomonadati; phylum Acidobacteriota; class Candidatus Polarisedimenticolia; species Candidatus Polarisedimenticolia bacterium. The sequence continues at coordinate 2,198 of DASYUH010000032.1, read as the reverse complement.
CCCATCGTGCCCTCTCCAGGCTCTACCGGGGTGGCGCCACGTTCAGGACGAGCCAATAGAGATCCACCTGCTTGATCGCCTCGCTGAACTCGACGAAATCGACCGGCTTGCGCACATAGCTGTTGGCCCCCAGGTCGTAGCTGGCGAGCCGGTCGCTCTCTTCGACCGACGAGGTCAGCATGACGACCGGCAGCCTCCGGGTGCGCGGATCCTGGCGCAGGCGGCGCAGCACCTCCAGGCCGTCGATGCCGGGCAGCTTGATGTCCAGAAGGACGAGCTCGGGGATCGCGGTCCCTCCGTCCCCGCCCTCGGCCGCCCGGAAGAGATAGTCCAGCGCCTGCGTGCCGTCGCGGGCGACGACGACCTCGTTGGCGACGTTGTGCCGCTTCAGGGCCCGAAGCGTCAGCGCCTCGTCATCCAGATTGTCCTCGACGAGCAGGATCGTTTTCCTATGCATCGCGCACCGCGCGCCCGGCGCACGTCCCACCGCCATGACCGCGCACCACGCGCCGGGCCGGGCCGAGGCGAGGGCCGGAGGCCGATTCCAAGGAGGTGGATGTCGAGGGCGCCTGCATCAATCGGTGCTCCGAGGTCTTCAGACCCCCGGGTCTGATGAGCCGCACGTCACCTGATACCAACATAGGCGGACGGATGGAGAAGTCCAGAAATCGCTGGAACCCTTGACGCGGGCTGCCTGCGGCCGCATGTTCTGACCCGCGGAGGTGGAACACGATGATCCCTGCAGGAGCGCGCGATCACAAGATTGAACCCGAGCATCTCGGCCCCCTGGCGGACAGGCCGCTGGTGGAAAAGGCCAAGTCCGGGAGCCCGTCCGACCTCTTCCCCGGGGCGTCGGCGTTCCTGAGCCCCCGCCTGCAGCGCGGGCGGCTGGAACAGTGGAAGGCCGCCATGCCGCTGGCGGGACGCCTGCTGCGTCAGGACGAGCACGTCCTCTACGTCGCGCACGCCATGGAGGTGCCGCCCGTTCTGACCTGCCTCGCGTTGGGCTACATGGCCATGACGTACCACCAGGTGGTTCTGGTGTTCACCGAATCGCGCCTCATCGAGGTGCTCCTCGGCGTGCGCGGCAAGAAGGCCGAGACTCGCGTGCGGTCCTATCCCTGGGCCAGCGTCCGCGATCTGAAGCTCGGGTTCGGCAAGCTGACGCTCGCGCCCGTCGAGGGCAGGAAGCAGGCCTGGAGAGTGCCGCTCCGGGGGGACAAGAAGCTCCTCGATCTCCTGCTGCCCCGCCTGAAGACGCGCCTGCAGCAGGAAGGGGCCGCGGGGGCGCAGAAGGTGCCGCTCTGGCACTGCCCGCAGTGCGTCGCCGCGGTGCCGGCCAGTCCGAAATCCTGCGACGCGTGCCGGACCGAATTCCGGTCCTCGCGCCTCGCGACCGCCCTGTCGCTGGCGTTCCCGGGTGCCGGTCTCCTGTATGCGGGCCATCCCTTCCTGGCCGCAGCCGATTTCCTGGGGGAGGTGTTCCTCTACGGAGTCTTCCTCCTGATGCTCCTGCAGTCCGAGCCGGGGGGCGTCGGCGTGGTCGTGGGGGTCGGCGCCCTGCTGTTCTTTCTGACCAAGCTGGAGAGCGTGCACCTGAGCCAGATCCTGGTGTCCCGCAGCAAGCCCGAAACGGCGGCGCGGCGATCCGGATACGGCCGGCTCGCGACGATCGGCGGTCTCGCGTCGGCGCTTCTCGTGGTCGGCGTCCTGCCCCTCGCGGGGTCGGCGCGGCCGGTGGTGGATCGCGACCTGGACCTCGGCGGAACGGACGCCTCCTGGCGGGGCAGCCGCAAGACGGCGGAATGGGAAATCTTCGCGGACGACGCGACGGCACGATCGCAGTGGTGGCACGCGAGCGGTCACCGGGTGACGCTCTTCGCCTATCCTCAGGGCATGCTCGAGGAGCCCGGCGAGTTCCGGTCGGAATTCAGGCAGGCCCTGGGCGCCCAGGGGCTCACCGTGGTGAAGGACGACGGAGACATTCCCTCGCCCTTCCAGGGCTTCCGGTTCGTCGGTGTCGGCAAGAACAAGACCGGCGTTCCTGTCTCGATCATCCACTATTTCGTCGTGGACGCGGAGAACCACGATCTGCACCACGTCCTCGCCGCGGTCCCCCAGGACGAAGGGGAGGACGCCGAGCGGGTGGTGAGAGATTTCCTGGCGCACGCGCACTGGATCGGCACCACGCCGCCCGA